>DASYQZ010000194.1:0-1976 GCA_036004865.1 Vicinamibacterales bacterium | reverse complement strand
GATCTTGGTGTAAGTGCCGCCGCTTGCGGTCGCGATCTTCTCGAGGAACGTCTCGTCACTCACAGGCGGCGCCAGCGCAATCACGTGGATCGGCACTCGGCGGGTGGAGCTGTTCAGGTTCACGAACGTCTTCGCGACGGTCTCGAGGTCCGAGTTGCCCGCGCCGGCTGTGTTTCCCTCGCCGCCGCCGACGATCAGGACCACAGCGGTGTTGCGGCACGCGGGATCGTTGCTCAGGGCGATGAGCCGCTTCGCTTCTGTGTACGCGTCGTCGAGCATGAACTTGACCGGCGCGTCGAAGTTGCTCACGTCGTCGCCGCCGGCCGGAATCAGCGGCACCGGAAGTGGATTGGGAGCCGTGCCGGACCCCTGCCAGACGCCGCGGACATCGACGCCGAGCTTGTTGAGCACGTCGGCGTTCGCCGAGGCGCTATCGGCCTTGATGACGACGGCCTGGGCCGCCGGTTGCGCGCCGTTGTTTGCCTGAACCGTCGGCCGCGTCACATTCCATCGGCCTGTCAGCGATCCGGAATCGGTCGGCGTCGTCTGACTTCCTAACACCACCTGCACGGGACCGGAGTTTCCGCCTGTGGTCGGCATCGTCGGCGACTTCTGCCGCATTTGCACCAGCCCAAAGCGCACGACGTTCTTGTTCTCGTTCACCGCCTGGTACATCGCCGCGCGCGCGATGGACAGACGAGTCGGCGCCCCGAACCGGCTGTAATCGCTTTCTTTGTCGCCCTTGATCTGGATCTCCGTCGCCGTGAACTTGTCGCCGCTGCCGGAGGTGAACGCCATGTTCACGTACTTGCGCCGATAACTTCCGTTGACGTTGGTATTCGAGTCGGACACGCCAAGCGGTCCCTCGTACAGCGCACCGGTTCTCGTGTAGATGAACGGGTCGTAGTAGGTGCTCGTGTTGACCGCCGTCGCCGCGGTCGACAGATCGGTCGCCGCGTCCCGCTGCATGCGGTTCGCGGTATCGACGACGAATATCACGTTGGGAGCGAGGTTCGACGAGCTGCTTGTCGCCGCCTGTCCCCTCAGGAAAAACAACGGATCGAGCTGTGCGAACGCCGGCGTCGTCGACGCCGCAACGGCGGCGACGAGCGCTGCGAGACGAATGCGCGAATGCCTATGAGACATCACTACTGAATTCCTCCGCTGCCGATGTTGAGCGTTTGCATCGTCAGCGCTTTGCCAGGAGTTTGAACTGCCGATTTGCGAGCGCGCCGGTTTTGTTCGTCCTGACCGCGCTGGCCTGTGTAGCCGCGTTCCAGCTCGGTCGTGTCGGTGCGCGCCACCGTGACTTCGATGACCTTGTGCGCGCCGCGCGGTCCGAATGCCTCCGCGCGCAGGGCGAGCACGCCCGTTCCCGCGTTGCATCCGGTCGTCACGCCCGGCGTGCACGGCGTGATGCCGTCTTTCATCGGGTTGCCGTCGTTCTCGGACGGATCGTCAGCCACCAGCAACAGCACGTAGTAGGGCGAGTTGATGGTGTCGGACGCCGGAAGCATGTCGGCCAGATTGCCGTATGCGTATGCACGCCAGCGCGGGTTGTTCGTCGCCCACGGGCGCTCGGCGGTGTTGGCGTTCATCTGGGAGTCGGAACAGTCAGCCACCTGCTGGCAGTTCGCCATGTTGATCGCCTGATCGATCCGGATGGTCGATCCATCCGGCAGCGTCCGCTCGTCGCTCAGCGCCTTGCCATCGACGAACGCCGACTGCGCCAGGCCGCCGGGCGTGGACGGGTCGATCATCTTGTTCCAGTCGGGCACGGTCAGGATGTCGTCCATCGCGCGCTCGAGGACGGCATCGGCCGCATAGAGCGCCTCGGAGCTGTTCCGGTAGTTGTTGGCGATCGTCGTCTCGGAGCTCGTCGTGAGCACGAGGGCGACGCCGAGCGCCGTCATCAAGAGCATCGCCATCATGGCGACGATCATTGCGATTCCGTCTTCGCGGCGAATGTCCATACG
>DASYQZ010000193.1:0-10727 GCA_036004865.1 Vicinamibacterales bacterium | reverse complement strand
CTGGTGGAACTTCTCGACTGGATTCGCGACCGCGTACGGCGTCGAGAGACCCGACGGGCCGGAGTTGTAATTGTGAAATTCCCACGCCATCAGCGCGCCGTCCGGCGCGATCGCGCCGCTCACGTCGATGACGCCGGCAGGCCGGAAGTACGCCCACGCAAATTCTTCTTCGCGCGTCCACACCAGCTTCACCGGCTTCTTCGCCGCGCGGGCGATGCGCGCCGCTTCGACCGCCGCGTCGCCCGTGTGCTTGCCGCCGTACGCGGATCCGGTGTCGGGGACGATCACGCGCACGCGATCGGCCGGAAGATGAAACGCGTCGACGAGCTCCTGCTGCACGCCGAACGGACGCTGCGTCCCGGTCCAGACCGTGAGCGCGTCGCCCTCCCACTCGGCGAGCGCCGCGCGCGGCTCGAGCGGCGCGTGAGCGATGTAGGCGATCGTGTACTGCGCGTTGATTGCCGCCGGCCCGCTCGCCGCGGACCCGGCGTCGGCACCTGCTTTGAGATCGGCGAAGAGTGTACGGGCAGATGCGCGCGGGCCTGGCGTCCATTCCGCCTTGATCGCCGCGGCGGCTGCGTTCGCCGCCGCTGTCGTCGGCGCCGCGACCGCGAGGAACGTGCCGTCGCGCACGACGACCACGCCGGGCATCGCGCCGGCGGCGCTGGTGTCGGCCTTCACGAGCGTTACGCCATAGGCCGGCGGCCGCACGACCTTGCCGTGCAGCATGCCGTCTTTCTTCATGTCCGTCGTGTAGCGGTGACGGCCGGTCACCATGTCGCGGCCGCTGACCTTCGGTACTGCCGTTCCGGCGACGGTCCACTTGTTCGCAGGCTTGGCGGTCGTTTTCTCGGTGACCGTCGCCACGAGCGGCGATCCCTTCACGAGCTCGCCGAAATTCGCGGCGTCGAGTGTCTTCCCGCGCGCCGAGGCGCGCTCCGCGAGCACACTTCGCGCCGCTGCCGCGACTTTTCGCAACTGCGCGTTCATCGTCGGCGTCGTGCGGCTGCCGAAGGTGCCCATGTCGAACGGCGTCTTCGCGGTGTCGGCCATCAGCAGCGTGATCGACGCGATCGGCGCGCCGAGCTCTTCGGCGACCGCTTGCGTCAGCGATGTGCGGATGTTCTGGCCGATTTCCGTCTTGCCGGTGAAGACGGTGATCCTGCCGCCCTCGCCGATGTGCAGCCACGCGCCGACGTCGGCGGGCATGCGATCGCCGCCGCGGCCGCGCTGACCCGATTCCTGCGCATCGGTCGCGTCGGTCTTTGTCGCGACGAGCAGGACGAGCAGTCCCGTGCCGAAGGACTTGACGAAGTCGCGTCGATCGACCTCGAACCGGGAACGGGCGTCTTCGAATAATTCGTAGCGTTCGACGTCGATCTCGTCAGGCTCGCGCATGAGCGGCCTCCTTGATCGCGGCGACGACGCGCGGGTACGTCCCGCAGCGGCACATGTTCTTGTTCTTGTCCATCGCGACGACAATCTGGTCGTCGGTCGGCTTCGGAGTCGACGCGAGAAACGCGACGGCCGACATGATCATGCCGGGCGTGCAGTAGCCGCACTGCAGCGCTTCGTGTTTCAGAAATGCCTCCTGCACAGGATGCAGGCGGCCGTTCTGCTCGAGCGCTTCGATCGTCGTGATCGCGCGTCCCTGGAAGATCGAGGCCTTCGGCTGACACGACTTCACCGCCTGCCCGTCGACGAGCACGGTGCAGGCGCCGCATTGACCCTCGCCGCAGCCGTACTTGGTGCCAGTGAGATCGAGCGCGTCGCGCAGCACCGTGAGCAGCGAGTCGACCGGCGCGACGTCGACCTGACGAGCTGTACCGTTCACGCGCAAGGTGACCTGCATCGCTGGTTATTTTACGCCGTGGTCTTCGCCGCAGCGCGCAGCAGAGTTACTTCTGAACCTATCCACCACGGCGGACACGGAGGACACAGAGGTCCAAATCCTGGAAAAACAGGGTCGTTCCTCCGTGGCCTCGGTGTGCTCCGTGGTGGAGAGCTTCAGTCTGTAACGTGCCCTTACGGAATCAGCACGATCTTGCCGCGCGCGCCGGGCTCCATGACCGCCTGGTGCGCGCGGGCGGCGTCGGCCAGCGGCATCTCGCGGCCGACGACCGGGTTCAGCGTGCCGTTCGCCAGCCCCGCGATGATCGCCGCGTGAATCTCCACGAAATCGGCGTCGCTGACGTTGAACAGCGTCATGCCGAGAATCGCCGCGTCGCGCCCCATTGCGTCGCGCGGGTTGATCTCGACGCGCCCGCGGTTGCCGACCGTGACGACTCGTCCGTTCCTGGCGAGCAGGCTCAAATCGCGATCGAGGTTGATGTGCGCCGCCATTTCGATGATCACGTCGACGCCGCGGCCGCCGTTGGCCTTCCTGATGTCGTCCACGTAGTTCGCGTCGCGATGGTTGACCGTGGCGTCGGCGCCGTGCTCGCGGACGATGGCGAGCCCCTCGTCTGTCCCTCCGGTGCCGATGACGCGAATGCCGCGCGCATGCGCGAGCTCCACCGCCGCGATGCCGACGCCGCCGGTCGCGCCGTGGACGAGCACCGTGTCACCCGGCTTCGTCCACGCGCGTTGGAAGAGCGCGCGATACGCCGTGCAGTACGGCACGCCGATCGCGGCGCCCTGGCCGAACGACGCGCGTACAGTCAGCGGGTGCAATTGCGATGGCTGACAGACTGCGAGCTCCGCGTACGTGCCGGCGCCGACGCCGGTCCTTCCGGGACCCGCGACGTACACGCGATCGCCCCGCGTCACTCCGGTCACGTCCGCGCCGATCGCTTCGACTTCGCCGGCGCCGTCGAATCCTGGTGTGTAGGGAAGCGGCGGCTTGCGCACGTACGTGCCGGTGTGAATGTACGCGTCGACGGGATTCACGCCCGCCGCGCGAATCCGTACGAGTACTTCTCCCGGTCCCGACTTCGGATCGGGAACTTCTTCGAGCTTCAATACTTCGGGACCGCCGAACTCTCGAACCACGATCGCGCGCATCGCGACGATGCTATCATCGAAAATCCGATGTCGCTGGTGAAGCTCCACAGAACGGTCGGCGTCAAAGTTGGGCAGGTTCAAGTTGGCGGCGGTGCGCCCATCGTCGTGCAGTCGATGACACTCACCGACACGGCCGACGCGCGCGCGACGGCGCAGCAGTGCGTCGAGCTGGCCGATGCCGGATCGGAGATGGTGCGCGTCACGGTCAACTTGCCCGAGGCCGCGGCCGCCGTGCCAGAGATCAAACAGCGGATGCTCGACGCCGGCTGCACCGCGCCGCTCATCGGCGACTTTCACTACAACGGCCACCTGCTGCTGACGAAGTTTCCCGACTGCGCCCGCGCGCTCGACAAGTACCGCATCAATCCCGGCAACGTCGGCACCGGGCGGCGGCGCGACGAGCAGTTCGCGACCATCTGCAAGGTCGCCGTCGACAACGCCAGGCCGGTGCGCATCGGCGTCAACGGCGGATCGCTCAATCAGGAGCTCGTCGTCTCGAAGATGCAGGAGAACACCGATCGCGACCTCGGAAAAACCTCCGAAGAGATCATCAACGAGTGCATGGTGTTGTCGGCGATCGACTCGACGGCGCTCGCGATCGACAGCGGTCTCCGGAAAGATCAAATCATCATCTCGTGCAAGACCTCGCGCCCCCGCGATTTGATTGCGGTCTACCGCGCGCTCGCGCGTCAGACCGATCAGCCGCTGCATCTCGGTCTCACCGAGGCGGGGATGGGGGCCAAAGGTCTCGTGTGGTCGGCGTCGGCGATGGGCGTGCTCCTCAATGAAGGTATCGGCGACACCATCCGCGTGTCGCTCACGCCGCGCCCCGGCGGCGATCGGCGCGAGGAAGTCTACGCGGCGTGCGAGCTCCTGCAGGCGCTCGGCCTGCGCTCGTTCTCGCCGAGCGTCACCGCGTGTCCCGGCTGCGGCCGCACCACGAGCACGACATTCCAGGAGCTCGCGGAGCGGATTCAGAGCTACGTCCGCGAGAAGATGCCCGAGTGGAAGGTTGCCTACGAAGGCGTCGAGGAGATGACCCTCGCCGTGATGGGCTGCGTCGTCAACGGGCCGGGCGAGTCGAAGGCGGCCAACATCGGCATCAGCCTGCCGGGCACCGGCGAGGCGCCGAACTGTCCCATCTACATCGACGGCAAGCACGTGACAACGCTCCGCGGCACGTACGACGAGCTCGCCGCGGCCTTTCAGCGTCTGGTCGATGACTACGTCGAGCACAAGTACGCCCGGCGCTGAACCCGGGGACGACGCCCGGGTCGTCCTCCCGTTGAGCCCGCTGAGCCCGCTGAACCCGCTGAACTACGACGCGTCACTCCGCGACACGCTGCACCGCGTGTGGGGCTTCTCCGAGTTCCGTCCCCTGCAACGCGACGCCATGCACGCGATTCTCGACGCACGCGACAGCGTCGTCGTCCTGCCGACTGGCGGCGGAAAGTCACTGTGTTTCCAGGCACCGGCGATCGTTCGCGATCGCGGGCTCGCGCTCGTCGTGTCGCCGCTGATCTCGCTCATGAAAGATCAGGTCGACGGCCTGCGCGTCGACGGTGTCGCGGCCTCGTACTTGAACAGCACGCTCCTGCCGCACGAGCGCGATGACGTGCTCGCGAGCGTCCGAAGCGGCCGCTGCCGGCTGTTGTACGTCTCGCCCGAGCGGATCGTCGGCGAGGGCAGCGAGCCGCTCCGCCGGATGCTGGCGCAGGCGGGCGTCCGCTTCGTCGCGATCGACGAAGCGCATTGCATCAGCCAGTGGGGACACGACTTCCGTCCGGAGTACCGCCAGCTCGGCCGCCTGCGCGACGATTTTCCCGGCGTCTCGCTTCATGCATTCACGGCAACCGCCACCGAACGGGTCCGCCGCGACATCGTGACGGAGCTGCGGCTGCAGAATCCACTGGTCCTCGTCGGATCGTTCGATCGTCCGAACCTCACGTATCGCGTCCTCAGGCGCGGCAACCTGCACAAGCAGCTGCTCGGCGTCCTGGCGCGGCACGAGCACGAAGCCGGCATCGTGTACTGCTCGTCGCGCCGCGAGGTCGAGGCGCTGGCCGACTGGCTGCGGGAGGAGGGTCATCGCGCGCTGCCGTACCACGCGGGCCTGGCCGACGATGTCCGGAGCCGGCATCAGGAGGCGTTTCTCGACGAGCAGGTCGACATCGTCGTGGCGACCGTGGCGTTCGGAATGGGGATCGATCGGTCGAACGTGCGCTTCGTCGCGCATGCGGGCGCGCCGCGGTCGCCGGAGCACTACCAGCAGGAATCGGGTCGCGCGGGACGCGACGGCCTGCCGGCGGAGTGCATCCTCATATATAGCGGCGCCGATTTCGTCCGCTGGCGCCAGATGCTCGAGACCAACGGCGAATGGACCGACAGCGCGCGCACGCTGCTGCGCGACATGGAGCGGTACGCGTCAGCCACGCGCTGCCGCCATCGCACGCTGGTCGAGTACTTCGGCCAGCGGTACGACTGTGCCGACTGCGGCGCGTGCGACTGGTGTCTGAAAGAGCTCGATGCGGTTCCCGATTCCCTCGTCCTCGCGCAGAAAATTCTGTCGTGCGTCGCACGCGTCAAGCAGACGTGGGGCGGCAGCCACATCGCGGACGTCCTGATGGGGCGCGCGACGGACAAGGTCGTTGCCGCAGGCCACGATCGACTGTCGACGTTCGGCCTGCTGAAGGAGGAATCGGCCGCGGCGATTCGCGGCTACATCGAGCAGCTCGTCGGCGTCGGTCATCTGCTGCGCGAGGGCGATCAATATCCCGTACTGCGGCTCACGCCGGCGGGCGCGTCGCTGCTGCGCGGTCAGGGCGAATGCATGTTGTATCGCGAAGTGAAGCCTCCGTCGCCACGTAGACGCGGCCGGACGTTTCCCGCCGCCATCGATTCAGACCTGTTCAATGTTCTCCGCGGCGTGCGCCTGGATCTCGCGCGGGAGCGCGGCGTCCCGCCATACGTGATCTTCCACGACACGACGCTGCGCGACATGATCCAGCGGCGACCGACGACGATCGATGATCTGCGCGGCGTGTACGGCGTCGGCGCGAAGAAAGCCGCCGATTTCGGCGAGGCGTTTCTCGACGCCATCCGCGCGTTCCGGCGGCCCGAGTAACAACACCCCGTTCCGAGCTCCTACCAGCCAGCGGATCGCGAGGCCTTCGGCAACGCGATCCGCCGGCCGGGATCCACGAACTCGACCAGCGTGTAGCGCACGCGCTCCTGATACGCGAGGGGGCCGATGCCCATCGTTCGCACGTCCACCTTCCAGGGATCCCGCGTGTCGCGCGTCGTGTGAACTTCTATCGTGCCCATCGCGCCGTGCAGGTTGACTTTGATCGCATCGAGCGTTTTCTTCTTGTCGCGATCGGATCGAATCGTCACCTGGCGCGTCAACTTGAACCAGAGCACCCAGTTGCCCGCCTTGATCTCGCGCACGTCGCTCCACGGAATCACCGCTTCGGCCAGCGCGCCGTCGTCGATGCAGCCGCCCCACGCGCGCCACAGCCGCTCGCGTTCAGGGCCGGGGAATTCCGGCATCCCGAGATGTCTCGCGTACGGCGCGGCGAATTCGCCGAAGCGGTAGATGCGGAGCGCCTGCCGATCGAACGCCATCAGGAAGTAGCTCTTGGCGTCGACGTCGTAGAGCGTCGCGGTCCAGACGATCGCGCCGCCGTGATCGAGCACGCTTCGCCATTCCTCCTTGGCCAGCCTCGCGTCCTCACCGGTGACGACGTACTGGCGAGCGAGCAGGCCGTGCGCGAGAAGATTCGTCGGATCGAGATCGCGCGCGCGCTCGGCGGCCCACGTGGACGAGGCGTTGAGGTCGTACAACGCGTCGAACGCGTTGCCGACGTTGAAGCCGTCCCACCAGTTCATCCGCTTCTCGGTGACGATGAGCGCCTGCGCGCGCGTCGTCAGCGCGTAGCTGTCGGGTTCGAGACGTGAAGGATCGCAGGTCAACGCGAGACCGGCGGCGAGCGCGGCGAGTGGCAGCATCATGACCCGGCAGGGGCACGTGCCGTGCCAATGCCGCCGCTCGAAAACACGGGTGTTTGTCCGGGGCTATTTACACTTTTTCGCGTGGTCGAGGGCGTGGTGGGATACGCGTCGTGCCCTCTTCCGAGGCCAACCCGAATTTCAGTGAATGGTGTACGGCTCGTGAAGCGCGAAGGGCGCGATCTCCACGTCGAAGTGATCGCCGTCTTCGGTGACCATCTGAAACGTGCCGCGCATGACGCCGCCTGATGTTCTCAACTGGGTGAACGAGGTGTACTGAAACGACTCGCCTGGAGCGAGCATCGGATACTCGCCGACGACGCCGCCACCCTTGTGTTCTTCGACATGACCCGTCGCGTCTGTGACGATCCAGTGCCGGCTCAGCAACTGGACGGTTTCGTCACGCTCGTTGGTGATGCGGACGGTGTAGTCGAAGGTCCACTCGTTCTCGAAGGGCTGCGACCGCTCGGGCGCGTACATCGATTCGACTTCCACCCGAACGTTATTGGTGACCGCCTCGGACGCCGACGCGACGAGGGGCTGATCTTTGGACTCCTGCATGCAGCCCCAACATCATACCAACGTTTCGCGCAGCCCGTCCCAGCGCCACGGCGATCGGTCGCCGGCGGCGATGAGGTGTACGCCGCCGCGCCACCGGTCGATCCCGTTGAGCATCACGGCATCGCGCCGGCCGGCCAGCACGTCGCGGCCGGCACCGGTGATTGCGATTCGATGACGCCGCAGGTCGCGGGCGCGATCGTGCGGATCGATCGTGACGAGCGGAGTGCGCGCGTCGGCCAGGGCCTTCACGACGTCGAACAGACCCCAGTCGCCCATGAACGGGTGCTCTTCAGGTTCCTGTGTGCCGGCGAACAGGTCGTGACCGCTTCGCGGACCGGCCTCGAGCTCGCGCAGCACCGCCGTCTCGGTGCGCGAGAGGCCGTTGGTTGTGGAGGGATACTCCTCCAGGAACCGCCTCAACGCGCGTGCAAGGAACGGCAACGCCTGCAGGCTGTCCGGCTGGCGGACCATCGCGGCGAGATCGGTGGGATCGGGCGCGCGAAACGCGTCCCACGCTTTCGTCGCGAGCGCGTATTGATCGTCTGTGACCGGCCGCCGCGTGCTGACGAGCGACGCGAGCTGCTCGGCATTGAGCTGACCGAGGCCGACGAATCGCTCGACGCCCGGAAATCGATCGATGCAGATCAGCGAAACGGATCGACGGCCGCCAAGCAGATCCAACGTGCGAATCAATAACAACTGATCGAACAAATCGTGCTCGAACCACAGGACGATCTCGTCGTGCCGGCCCGCGTCGGTGACCATGCGATCCCATTGGGCCAGCTCGCGCCGCGTCCGCTCGAACCCCGTCTCGTCAGTTGGCTCGAGGTGTTTCGCGCGCAGCGCATGCCAGGCCTCGAGATCGACCCGCGGCGCCGGACCGTCGTGCAGGACGTCCGCCGTGATCGTCACCGGGTCGGTCAGAAACTCCCGCAGCGTGCTGGCGGCGCAGTCGCCGTTCGTGATGTGGAGAGTCCTCACGTTATCCTTTATACATGCACCGCATTCGACCAGCCCGGCTGAAGCCGGGCGTTTCGGTGGATTCGATTGTCGCGCCGAGCTCGACGGGCCCGACAACCTCGACAACGTCGACAACCTTGACAACTTCACCGGGGACCGACGCCGTCGCTTCGCACATCATCCGCGGCAAAGCGCTCGTTTTCTGGGATCTCAAGGTCCTCGGCAAAAAGAAGAAGCTCGACGCGATCGACACCGACCAAATCACTCCCGCCGCCGATTGCGTGTCCGAGAGTCTCGAGACGCTCGACGAGCGCTGGAAGGCCGGCGCGTTCCGGTACCTGATGCCCGACTTCCGCGCGCGTGTTCATCGCGGCGAGACGTTCGTCATCGCCGGCGATCGATTCGCGATCGGATCGTCGCGCGAGATGAGTCCCGCGGGGCTGAAAGCGATCGCCGACGAAGCCGGCCTCGAGATGGTGGTCGTCTGCGGCCACAACATGGGCGACATCTTCCGCCGGAACGCGCTCAACCTCGGGCTGCAGGTCGTGCAGAGTCCCGAGGCGGTCGCCGACGCGCGAGACGGCGACGCGTTCAGCTTCGATCCGGGCTCGCGGCGGCTGACGAACGAGACGCAGGGCAAGACGTACGATCCGGTCCCGCTGACGCCGAAGGAAGACGAGATCCGCCGGACCGGAGGCATCTTCGCGGCCGGCCGGCGCGAGTTCCGCGCGTCGCTCGACACACCCTCGCGCATCGAGTGGCCCGATGCGGAGCAGGCGCGGCCGATGACGTCGACCGAGCAGATCGTGTGGGCGCATCGCGTCGACAAGAGCGCACAGGTTCGACCTGGAACGACGCTGCGCGTCTACGCCGATCTGCTGCCCGCCTCCGACGGCACGGCGCCGTTCGCGATTCACACGTTCAACCAGATCACCGGCGGCAACACGATCTTCCCGCGACAGGCCGCCATCGCGAACGATCACTTCGTCTTCACCGGTAAGGAGGACGACAACAAACAGACGGGCATCGGCCGCGAGTTCGCGCGGCTGCACGAGATCGACAAGCCGTACTACGCGACGCCGGGCGACGGCATCTTTCACTTCTACTTCCCCGAACAGGGGCTCGTGATGCCCGGACAGTTCATCCCGGGCGCCGACTCGCACAGCCGCGCGTACGGCGCGTACGGCGCAGTCGGCATCGGCGTTGGATCGACGACGCTCGGGTTCGGGTGGTCGACGGGCTACATCTACTTCACCGTCGCGAAGGCGCGTCGGGTGATGTTCATCGGGCGGCTGCAGTCGTGGGTGAGCGGCAAGGACATCGTGCTCGAGCTCCTGCGGCGATGGGGCGCCAAGCAGTCGCAGGGCATGTCGGTCGAGCTCGTCGATGCGAACATGCAGTTGCCAATCGCGTACCGCAACACGATCGCGAACATGATGGCCGAGGCCGAAGCGTTGAACGGCATCTTCGCGCCGGACCAGGTGACGCTCGACTGGTATCGCGCGAGGGGCGTCACCGAGCTGCCGTATCCACCGTTCGCGCCCGGCGCCGACGCGATCTTCGAGATCGACGAGACGCTCAATCTCGACGAGGTGGCGCCGATGATTGCCAAGCCGTTCAGTCCAGGCAACGCGTTCCCGGCCGAGGAGGTCGCGCGCGAGCGCATCACGTTCGACAAGGCGTTGATCGGCTCGTGCACCAACGGCAGCTACGATGATCTGCTGACGGCGGCGCTCGTCATCCGCGCGGCGAAGAAGAGCGGCGCAAATCGCGCCGCCAAGGAGTTCGTGATCTTCCCGGGATCGGGCGGCGTCGCGCGTCAGATCGAGCGGCCCGACGCGAGGCTGGACGGACAGTCGATCGCCGAGGTCTTTCGATCCGTCGGCGGCGCGATCCGGGAGTCGTGGTGCGGACCGTGCTTCGGTCAGGGGCCGGACGCGCTGGTGAGCGGTCAGCGCGCGATCACGTCGTTCAATCGCAACTGGCAGAACCGCATGGGCCTCGGCGGCGAAGGCTACCTCGCGAGCCCCGCGGTCGTCGCCGCATCGGCGCTCGTCGGCTACATGGCGCCGCCGAGCGAGCTCGGTCTCGAATGGGATCCGGATGAGTTCGGCGTCTGATTCACAGCGCGCGGTCGCCGCGAGCATCGGCGTCCCCGTCGCGCGCCGGCACATTTTTCTGTGCTGCGATCAGAC
>DASYQZ010000192.1:0-13903 GCA_036004865.1 Vicinamibacterales bacterium | reverse complement strand
AGCGCGCGGAACGTGCGCTTGCAGAGATGCTGGATGCCTTCCGCCTTGCCCTCGGGCAGATCGCCGGCCGCACCGCTGTCGATGCCGTACTTCTTCTGATACTTCACGCTCCACTTCACGCGATCGGTGGCAATCCGTTTCGCGCCTTCCGGCATGTTGGTGAAGAAGAGCTCCCAGACCGGCAGCGCCTGCAGCGCCTGGTTGCCGAGGATGCCGACGTACAGCTCGCGTCCTTCGATGTACTGCTCGGCGATGGCAGTGGTGCCGATGCTTTCGTGAATGAACGCGACGCGTTCCTTCAGCTTCTCGTCGCTGTCGACGACCGAGGCCTGCGAGATGCCGATCGAGGCTTCCTGCGTGAGCGACTTCACGATGAGCGGGAACCGCAGGCGCTTCGGGCGGCGGATCGGCCGGCCGATGCGAAACACCTCGGCCTCGGGCACCGGAATCCGGTGATAGTGGAGCAGCTTCTTCGACAGCGATTTGTCGCGCGACAGGAGCAGCCCGCGCGGATTGCAGCCCGTGTACGACAGCTTGAGCAGCTCGAGGTACGAGATGACGTTCTGATCGAAGATCGTGATGTCGTCGAACCCTTCGAGCAGGTTGAACGCGATGTGCGGCTTCCATTCGTCGACGAGCCGGCGGATTTCGCCGAGGTCGTCGTGGACGCCGAGCGTCTTGACCTCGTGGCCCATCCCGGTCAGCGTGCTGATGACGTCGTACTCCGTGCGCCACGGCGCCGCCGTGATGTCGGTGCCCTCTTCGATCTTCGCGGGGGGAATCAGGTGCCGATGGACGAGGGCCAGGACGCGCATGGATTACAGCGCCACCCGATGCCGCCCGCTGTGCAGATAGTTCATCGTCTGCACCGTGAGGAAGACCATGAAATCGATCTTGGTCGACTCCTCCGAATCGATCAGCCGCAGGTTCAGCTCGCGGCACCGGTCGATGATCGTTTCGAGCACCTGATCGATCGTGTACTGGTAACTGTCGGTGAAGCTGGCGACCGTGCTGCGGACGTCCTTGCGAATCCGGCGCACGAAGCGAGCGGCCGACAGATTCTTCGCGTATTGCGGCGAGTCGGAGAACAGATTCCGCAGGTCGCTCTCGTAGAAGTCCGGATGGTCGAGGCCGTAGTGCTCGCGCTTCTTGCTGTAATGCTCGCCCAGCGTCTTCTTCAGGCGCTGCAGCGGATCGACCTTGCGCTGCGACTTGACGCGCGGCCGCGACCGCGCCAGCTCGCGCATCAGGCGCTCCATGTATTCGAGCTTCCGCATCGCGGGCCAGCCGGCGTAGCGCGCCGCCCACATCGACTGCGGATCCAGCCACACGGCAAAGGTCTCCGCGAAATCCTCGTCCGGATGACTCTGCGCGTACCAGTGATCGAGATGCTGCACGAAGCTTTTGCTGTACGGCTTCGGCGTGTAGTACTCGGGATAGTCAATCGCCGGATTGCCGAACAGACGCCGGCGCGTCGGCCGCCGCCGCAGATCGTAGGCGTTGTCGATCGCATGGCCGGCTTCGTGGCGCAGGATGCGCAGGCACGATTCGGGGTCGCCCCCTTCCACCTCGAGCATCTGCGCGAGCTCGAGCCGCGCGAGCCGCGGATGCGCCAGATAGAACGGAATGGCGATGCCGGGCACGCCGTCGGGCGTGAACCACTCGTCCGAGAGCCAGTAGTGCGGGCGAAACGCCACGCCGCGCGCCTCGAGCTCGGCGTTCAGCTGCGCGATCCGCTGCTCGAGATCGGTGCCCTCGATCGTCACGCCGAGATCGCACATCCGCACCTCGAGCAGCTTGTCGTCGCTGAGGCTCGCCCAGTCCGCAGCCTTCAGCGATGCGCAATCGGCGGTAGCTGCTTCGACCATTCGGTGTCGCGCTCGTACGCGTCGGCAAGGCGCAGGAGGGTCGCCTCGTCGAATCGGCGGCCGGTCAGCTGCAAGCCAATCGGCAAGCGTCCCCCGGTGAAGCCGCACGGCACGCTGATCGCCGGCAGCCCTGCGAGGTTCGCGCTGACCGTGAACACGTCGGCGAGGTACATCTGCAGCGGATCGGACACGCGCTCGCCGATCGGGAACGCGGCGGTCGGGCTCGTGGGCATGGCGATGGCGACAATGTCTTCCCTGAACGCCTCGTCGTAGTCGCGCAGGATCAGCGTCCGCACCTGCTGCGCCTTGAGGTAGTACGCGTCGTAGTAGCCGGCGCTCAGCACGTAGGTGCCGAGCATGATGCGGCGCTTCACTTCGGGACCGAATCCGTGCGCGCGCGTCTTGCCGTACATGTCCCGGAGATCGCGGGCACTCGCGCGATAGCCGTAGCGAACGCCGTCATAGCGCGCGAGGTTCGAGCTCGCTTCTGCCGTCGCGATCAGGTAATACACCGAGATCGCATACTTCGCGTGAGGCAGGTCGACGTCGACGAGCGTCGCGCCGCGCGATCGCAGCACGTCGAGCGCTTCATCGATCGCCCGGAGCACGTCGGCATCGACGCCCTGTTCGAGCAGACGGCGCGGGACTCCGATGCGCGCGTTCCTCACGTCGCCGGTGAGCCCGCTGAGGAACGTCGTGTAGTCGGGAACCGCTTCCGGCGCGCTCGTCGCGTCGGCCGGATCCGCGCCGGCGATCACCGACAGCGCCAGCGCGGCGTCGTACGCCGTGCGAGTGATCGGGCCGATCTGATCGAGCGACGACCCGAACGCGATGAGACCGTACCGCGACACGCGGCCGTAGGTGGGCTTGAGTCCGACGACGCCGCACAGCGCCGCCGGCTGGCGGATCGATCCGCCCGTGTCGGATCCCAGTGCGAGCGGCGTGATGTCCGCGGCGACCGCCGCCGCCGATCCGCCACTCGATCCGCCGGGAATGCGATCGGGCGCCCACGGGTTGCGCACCGGTCCGTACGCCGAGTTCTCGTTCGACGATCCCATCGCGAACTCGTCGCAATTCGTCTTGCCCACGACGACCGCGCCCGCCCGTTCCAGCCGGTCGACGACGGTGGCGCTGTAGGGCGGGACGAACGAGTCGAGGATGCGAGACGAGGCGGTCGTCCGCACACCGCGCGTGCAGAGATTGTCCTTCAGTGCGACGGGCACGCCGGCCAGCGGCGCCTCGCGCCAGCGATCGGGCTCGCGATCGATCGCCTCGGCGCGCGCGAGCGCACGGTCCGCGACCACGGTGTTGAACGCGTGCAGCGTCGGATCGAGCGCGGCGATCCGATCGAGCGCGCCACGGCAGACGTCGGTCGCCGATCGGCTGCGCGAGCGAACGGCGTCGCGGACGTCGCGGATGGTCGTCGCCGTCATCCGATGACTCGCGGCACCTTGAACAGCCCCGCATCGAGCGCGGGATCGGGCGCATTGGCGAGCGCCTCGTCGCGGTCGAGCGACGGCCGTACCTCGTCTTCGCGATCGGCGGAATGACGTGTGACGACGCTCGCCGTCGGCGGGACGCCGGTCGTGTCGACGCCCTGCACCTCGTCGGCGGCCGCGAGGATGTCGCCGAGCTGGCGCGCGAACAGATCGATTTCCGCCTCGTCGAGCTGGAGATGCGCCAGCGCGGCAATGGCTTCCACCTGCGCGCGCGTGAATCCGGAAGGCATGAGGCGATGCTAACATGCCGTAAAAACAGCTATCAGCTATCAGCTTTCAGCCATGACCGCGAAGATCCGTAAGGCAGCCGTGGCGGGGTCCTGGTATCCAGGAACCGCGCCCGCGCTCGCGGCGGCCGTCGATCGCCACCTTGCGAATACGACGCGCGACGTGCCTGGCGATCTCGTCGCGCTCATCGCGCCGCACGCGGGCTTGATGTACTCCGGGCCGGTAGCGGCGCACGCCTATCGGCTGCTGCGCGGACGGCAGTTCGATCTCGCGGTGCTCGTCGGCCCTTCGCACTTCGTCGGCTTCGACGGCGTGGCCGTCTACGCGTCCGGCGGATTCGAGACGCCGTTCGGCGTCGCGCCGATCGATGAGTCATGTGCCGCGGCGTTGCTGCGGGCGACGCCGGCCGTGAAAGAGCATCCGGCCGCGCACGCGCGCGAGCACTCGCTCGAAATGCAGCTGCCGTTTCTTCAGCATCTCGCGCCCGGCGCCCCGATCGTGCCGCTGGTGATGGGCTATCAGCACGCCGACACGGCGCGGGCGCTCGGCGACGCGCTCGCGATCGTGCTGCGCGGGAGGCGCGCGCTCGTCATTGCGAGCACGGATCTCTCGCACTACCACGACGCGACCGTCGCCGCCCGGCTGGACGGCGTCGTCGTCAACTGTGTGTCGCGCTTCGACGCCGACGGACTGCAGGACGCGCTCACGGCGGAACCGAATCATGCGTGCGGCGGCGGACCGACGGTCGCCGTCATGCGGGCCGCGCGCGCGCTCGGCGCGCGCGATGCCGTGGTGCTGAACTACGCGGATTCCGGCGACGTCTCCGGCGACAAGTCGGCGGTGGTCGGATACATGGCGGCCGCGCTCGGTAATTTCGAAGGAATCTCTACAACGACGGATACGGAGGGCTAATCCTGCTGACGGTATCCTCCTTGGTTTAGAGAGGCTGCCTTCTTTTTTTGCACTGGCGGCGGGGCCCCACGGGCACCCCAACGCGGCTGCCGCGTTGGGGACCCCGCCAGGTCGCCGCGACCTGTCGCTGATGCCGCGCGGCCGACCGCGCGGCACGCCACCCCAGCGCGGCCGCCGCGCTGGGGGCCCCGGCACGCCACCCCAGCGCGGCCGCCGCGCTGGGGGCCCCGGCATGGCCGCAGGCGCTGCTGTCCTGCGTAATGTAGAGACTGATCATGATCAGCGAAGCCGATCGTCGGCTCCTGCTCACGCTGGCGCGCGAGTCGATCACGGCGCACGTGCACCGGCAGCCGGTGCCCGCTCCCGATCTCACCGGCGTGCTCGCGCAGCCGGGCGGCGCGTTCGTGTCGATTCACCGCCACGGCGATCTGCGCGGCTGCATCGGCCACATCGAGCCGAACGAACCGCTCGGACGCGTCATCCCGCGCTGCGCGGTCGCCGCGTGCAGCACCGATCCGCGTTTTCCCTCCGTCACGCCGTCCGAGCTGCCCGAGCTGGATGTCGAGCTCTCGCTGCTCGGTCCCCTCGAGGTGATCACGAGCGCCGAGGAAGTCGAAATCGGAAAGCACGGCTTGGTCGTCGAGCAGGGCTGGCGCCGCGGCCTGCTGCTGCCGCAGGTCGCGACCGAATGGGCGTGGGACCGCGACGCGTTTCTGTCGCACACGTGCCACAAGGCAGGACTACCGATGGATGCATGGAAGAAGGGCGCAAAGATCTGGAGGTTCGAGGCCGAGGTGTTTGGAGAGGGCAAGTAGGTCGGTAGGTCAGGTGGGTCGGATAGGGCAGGTAGGGCGGATAGGGGTAGCAGCGCCTGCGGCCATGCCGCGCGTGTCGAGAGACTTGTCTTCATTTTTTGCACTGGCGGCGGGGCCCCACCCCCGCCGCGAGCTGTCGCTGATGCCGCGCGGCAGACCGCGCGGCATGGCCGCAGGCGCTGCTGTCCTATCCGACCTATCTGCCCTACCCGCCCTACCTGCCCTACCCGACCCTCCAAGCCTCTCTACTCAATCAAGCCCCGTAAGGTGTTCAAGTTTCGATCGTCAAGTGGATCGATCTGAATCTGTGTCGGCGATCGTCCCTCAGTCTTCGGTGTTTCGAGCAGCATCGGCAGTCCGCGAAACCGGCGATCGTTGACGAGCCGCCGGAACGGCTCCAGGCCGAGACAGCCGGCGCCGATGTGCTCGTGGCGATCGATGCGGCTGCCGAGCGGTTTCTTCGAGTCATTCAGGTGAAACACCTTCAATCGATCGAACCCGACCAGCCGTCCGAACTGCTTGAACGTCGACGCGTAGCCTTCGGGCGAGCAGATGTCGTACCCCGACGCGAGCAGATGACATGTGTCGAGGCACACGCCGACTCGCGGGTGGTCGTTCATCTTCGCGATGATCGATGCGAGCTGCTCGAACGTGGCCCCGAGCGCCGTGCCTTGTCCCGCCGTATGTTCCAGCAACACCATCGTCTTTCCGCGCCGTCTCGCCTCGAGGAGCTCCAGCAGACTCTCGGCGATCAGCTCGAGGCCTTCCGCTTCGCTGCCGAGCGTGTAGCAGCCCGGATGCAGCACGACGCCGAGCAGGCCGAGGGCTTCGGCGCGATCCATCTCGTCGCCCATCGCCTCGACTGATTGCCGCCGGAGCGTCGGACTCGCCGTCGCGAGATTGATCAGATAACTCGCGTGCGAGACGACCGGTTTGATCCCCGAGGCCTTCACCCTCGCGCGGAATTCGCGGACTTCCTCCGGCGGCACCACGCGGCCCCGCCACTGGCTCGCGTTCTTCGCGAAGATCTGCAAGGCGTCGCAGCGGTGCGCGATCGCGCGATCGACCGCGCGCGGCAGTCCGCCGGCCACCGACATGTGCGCGCCGAGCCGTGGACCGCCTTCGCGCCGAAGGCGCTTCGGCGAGTCTTGCCGTAGCTCGCGGCGATCAACGGCGAGCGAAGGCCGACTCACTGACCGAGCCGCTCCGAGAGAATTTTTCCGTCGGCGTCGACACGAACGGTGACCGTGAACAAGCTGCTCCGCCGATCGCCGCGCGGCACCGGCGCGGCGACGAAGCGCATGTCGTCCCACCGCACCGTCGTGAAACCGTCCGGATCGGTGAACGTTCGTACCGCTGGGAAGCGCGAGAAACCGAGATAGACGCGTCCGGTATGCGTCTCCGCCGCACGCGCGACGGCCGGCGTCCACACGTTGGGAAAGCGCCGCACGTGGCGCCAGAACGCGTGTTCACCGCTCGAGTCCCCCCTGACACGCGCGTCGAGCAGGTCGAGGTCGTAGAGCTCGTACGCGTTCGACATCTGCGCGACTATCCGCCACGTGAAGGGCGACATGAAGGTCGGAATCGCTGCGATCTCGACGAGGCACCGTGTGCCGGCGGCGAGCACGGGCATGGTGACCGGCGCGCGCGGCCACGCGTCGAGGATCTGCCAACGCGTCGTCTCGGGACTGCACGGCTCCGGCAGCGTCGGACCGAGCAGGCGTGGCGCGATGGCGAGCGCCTGGCGGTGTGCCGCGCCGCGAAGCCCATAGTTCGCCGCCATGAACGCGAGCACGATGACGGCGTTCCAGCGGCGGGCCGCCGGCGACCGGAATCCAAACAACAGACAGGCGACGAGCACGATGAGCAGCCAGACGTCGATGATGGGCATCCAGTCGACCGCGAACCAGAGCCAGTCGAACGGACTGAGCATGCGCGTGCCATACGACGTCGGCAGATCCATCAGCACGTGCAGCAGCGTGCCGATCGTCGAGACGACGACGAGCATCGGGAACGGCGCGAGATCGGAATCGGTCGCTCGGCGGAACCCTCGCGGTCCGTGTTCGATCAGGCGATACGCGACCGTGATGATGGTGGCGGTGACGAGCCCGAGTCCGATGACGCCGAGCGGGCCGTGCGTCGGGCCGCGGTGCCACCGGAGATAGTCGACCGCGCCTCCCGCCGTCATGACGATGTCGACGTCCGGGATGTTCGAGGCGATGATGAGGGCGGCGGTCGTCCCGGGGCCGGCGCGCCCGAGCGGTGTGCGTGCGAGCGTGGCCGCGAAGAGCGTATGGGTGACGTTGTCCAAGCAAATTAATATAACAGCATGAAAAAACGCGTCCCGCTTCTCGCGCTCGTGCTCGCGGCGGCGCTCGTCCCCGCGCCCGCGTCGGCGTGGGGCTTCGCGGGGCATCGCTACATCATGGGCCGCGCGCTCGAGCTGTTGCCGCCGCCGCTGAAGGCGTTCTTCGATCACTATCGCGACGAAGTCGTCATCCGCGCGATCGATCCCGATCTGTGGCGCAACGTCGGCTGGGAAGAGGAGCCACATCACTTCATCAACTTCGGCGCGCGCGAGTTCGGCGAATATCCGTTTGCGGAGCTCCCGCGCGAGTACGGCGCGGCGCTCGAGAAATTCGGACGCGCGACGCTGAACCGCAACGGCATGCTCCCGTGGCGTGCGCAGGAGCTGTTCGGCAACCTGCGCCGCACCTTCGAGGGGTTCAAGCGCGGATCGCAGTACGGACCGAGCGATCTGATTCTGTACAGCGCTTCGCTCGGCCATTACATCCAGGACGCGCATCAACCGCTTCACGCCAGCAACAACTACGACGGCCAGCTGACGGGCAACCACGGCGTCCACTCGCGCTTCGAGCGCGATCTCTTCGAGAAGTTCCAGTCGCGCCTGACTGTGAGGCCGGCGCCGCCGAAAGCGATCACCAACGCGCGCGACGCCGCCTTCGACACGCTGTTGGCCAGCTACAGGATGGTCGACCCCATTCTGAAGGCGGACAGCGAAGCGATCGCCGGGAAGGACACGTACGACAACGAGTATTTCGAAAAGTTCTTCACGAAGGTCAAACCGGTGCTCGAACAGCGGCTGGCCGAGGCCATCACCGCCACGGCCGGGGTGATCATCGGCGCCTGGGAGCTGGCCGGAAAACCTGCGCTCAGCCTCGAGGGCGCCCGGCCGGTCGAGAAGGTCAGGAAGCCCGGCCATTGAGCGCCGAGCGAGTGGCACGTCGATTGAAGAACCTGTAGGCCGGGAGGCGCTGCATGCTCTGGACGTTGATCGTGCTGCTCTTGGTGTTCTGGGTGCTTGGCCTGGCGTTCAAGGTCGCCGCCGGCGTGATTCATCTGCTGCTCGTGATCGCGCTCGTGCTCTTCATCGTCAACTTGGTGAGTGGCCGACGCACCGTCTAAGATCGAACCGTTGGTAGACACGCTCGTCTTTCTGGTCCCGCTGGGCTCGGGGAGGTTCGAGCTCTATTCGGAGCCTCCCGACGACCACCCAACGGCCGCTCCCTCGGGCTTCATCAGGGAGCAGCTGCATCGCCTCCAGGAACGCTGGCGCGAAGCCGTTCACACCGCCCGGCACCGCGAGCCGTCGAACAGCCGGCTGGCTCGCGCGCGCGACTGGGCCGTCTCCCACATCGCGGAAATGATTGCCGAGCAGCGGACGCTCTGGTCGCTGCGCCACGCGTCGACCGCGACTTTGATCTGTCCATCGAATCTTGCCGACAGCTTCGCGGTCCGCGACCGCATCCTCGCCCACGCGCGCCGGCATCACGGCATGTGGCTGATCGGCGACGGCCTGCTGCTCATCGGCTCAGGCGTGTTCATGTTGATTCCGGGGCCGAACGTCCTCGCGTACTACTTCGGGATCCGCGCCGTCGGGCACTATCTCGCGTGGCGCGGTGCGGGCCAGGCGATCGACGTCACGCGCTGGTCGGCGCGTGCGGAGCCGGCGCTCGACGAGCTCGCGACGCTCGCCGACGTCCCGCGCGACGCGCGCGCGTCGCGCGTCGCAGCAATCGCCGAAGCGCTCCAGCTTCCACGCCTTGCCGCGTTCTTCGATCGCGCGGCCGTCCCCGCCCGCTGACCACCTGCGTGATATAAACAGACCTCGACATTGCGGATTGAGGATTGCGGATTGCGGATTTATTGGTGATTGTCGATTTCTGCTGATTGCGGATTTATAGGCGATTGTCGATCTCCGCGAACGAAGCGAACCAGTGAGCGTCCGCGGCTCTCGCGAGCGCGAAGGCGCGAGCATAAGAAAAAGTTGAGCGCGACGGCCACGGACCGAGCGCGTCAGGCGCGGGGGTGGGGCCCCGCGCCATTGGAAAATGAAACTCAGAGAGCTTGCCGAGCGCCTTCAGTGCCGCCTCGAAGGTGACGGCGACCTGGAGATTCTGCGCGTCGCCAGTATTCAGCACGCACAGCCAGGCGATCTCACGTTCGCCGCCCAGCCGAAGTACGACGCCGATCTTGCGCGTACCCGCGCGTCGGCGGTCATTCTCGGACCGAACGCTCGAACGGACGCGCGCTGCGCTGTGCTACGCACCGAGGATCCGTGGGCCGCCTTCGCGCGGGCGCTGACCGTGTTCGCTCAGGTGACGCCGCCGGCACGAGGCATCGATCGCCTCAGCTCGATCGCGAGCGACGCGGCCGTTGGCGCCGAAGTGTCGATTGGGCCGTTCGTCACGATCGGCACGGGGGCGTCGATCGGCGCGCGCACGATCGTGTATCCCAACGTGGTGATTGGCCCCGGCGCGTCCATCGGCGACGACTGCACCGTGCATGCGCACGTCTCGATCCGCGAACGCGTCGTCATCGGCCATCGTGTCATCCTGCACGACGGCGTCGTCATCGGCAGCGACGGCTTCGGCTTCGCGCGAAAGGCCGACGGTTCGCATCTGAAAATTCCTCAGCACGCCGCGGTCGTCATCGAAGACGACGTCGAGATCGGCGCCAACGCGGCGATCGATCGGCCGCCGGTCGGCGAGACGCGCATCAAAGCGGGCACGAAGATCGACAACCTGGTTCACATCGCTCACGGCGTGTCGATCGGACGGCGCGTGCTGCTCGCGGCGCAGGCGGGCATCGCGGGCAGCACGGTCATCGGCGACGACGTCATGCTGGCGGGGCAGTGCGGCGTCAACGACCACGTGCGCATCGGCGCAGGCGTGAGAGTCGGCGCGAAGAGCGCGGTGCTCCAATCGGTCGGCGACGGCGAGTTCGTCACCGGCCATCCGGCCATCGATCACGGCGAGTGGCGCAAGGCATCGGCGATTTTTCGGCGCCTGCCGTCGATCCGGAAGCGCGTCGACGATCACGAGCGGCGCCTCGCCGCGCTCGAGGAGCAGCTCGCGGACGCGCGGACACGATCGCGATGAAGCTGCGTGAGCTGGCCGAACGACTGGGCTGCCGCCTGGAGGGCAACGGCGACGTCGACATCCTTCGCGTCGCCGGCGTCGACCAGGCCGGCCCCGGCGACGTCACCTTCGTCAGCAATCCGAAGTACCGGTCTCACCTGGCGACGACGCGGGCGTCGGCCGCAATCCTCGGACCGGCATCTGCCGACGATCCGCCGGCTCCCTGCGCCGTCCTTCGCAGCGACGAGCCGTACGTCGCGTTTGCTCATGCCGTCCGACTGTTCGCTCGTCCGAATCCGCCGCCGAAGGGCATCGATAGTCTGAGCGCCATCGCCGCCGGGGCGATCATCGGGCCCGACGCGTCGATCGGTCCGTTCGTCTGCATCGGCGCCGGTGCCTCCGTCGGCGCGCGCGCGATCATCTATCCGAGCGTCGTCATCGGTCCCGGCGCGCGGATCGGCGACGATTGCATCCTGCATGCGGGCGTGTCCATCCGCGACGGCGTCGTCATCGGCGATCGTGTGACCGTGCTCGACGGCGCCGTGATTGGCAGCGACGGTTTCGGCTTCGCAACGCAGCGCGACGGCACCCACATCAAGATCCCGCAGCACGCCGACGTCGTCATCGAAGACGACGTCGAGATTGGCGCGAACACCACGATCGATCGGCCCGCAGTCGGCGAGACCCGGATTCACGCCGGCACCAAAATCGACAACCTCGTCCAGATCGGTCACGGCGTCAGCGTCGGCCGCCGGGCGCTGCTCGCGGCGCAGGTCGGAATCGCCGGCAGCACGGTCGTCGAAGACGACGTGATGCTCGGCGGACAAGTGGGCGTCACCGGTCACGTGAGAATCGGCAAAGGCGCGATGGCCAGCGCCAAGACGGGCATCACGGGCAACGTCGACGCGGGGACGCTCGTGTCGGGCTACCCGTCGCTGCCGAATCGCGAATGGCGCAAGAGCCAGGTGATCGTGCGCCACCTCCCGGATCTGAAAAAGCGCGTTGCCGAGCTCGAACAGCGCATCGCCGAACTCGAGGAGAAACTCGCCGAATGTCGTACGTCCGACCGCTGAGCCTCGTCGTCCTCTTCAATTTCTTTCTCGCCATCGCCGCCGCTGCTCAAGTGCCACAGCCGGTTTTCGCGCCGGCGCCGGCAGGACCCGAGTTCCTGTCGCGGTACGACTTTCACATGACGGTGTATCACTTGAACGGCGACGAGGATCCCGCCGAGCGGTTTGCGTGGGACACGCATTTCGGCGGCTCGTTCGACATCATCGACTACGTCGCCGGACGCGCAGCGGTCAACGTGGATTACGAAGCGGTGCTCGGGAGCGAATTCCGTCCCTTCGATCCGAATCAGGCGAACTACACGCTGGAACCCTCGCTGTCGGTCCGGCTCGGCGAGACCGAGGTCGTGGCCGTGTTTCATCACGTGTCGCGGCATCTCAGCGATCGTCCGAAGCACTTCGCGATCGCGTGGAACATGTGGGGCGGGCGCCTGCTGAGACGGGCAACCGTCGGCAGCGTCACCATCGACGGCGCGCTGGACATCGGGCGCGTCGTGCAGCATTCGTTCGTGGATTACACGTGGCTGACCGACGGCGATGTCCTCGTTCGGCGGCCCGTGAGCCCGCGCCTCGGCGTCTTCGCGCACGGATCCGCTCAGGTGTATCGCGTCGACGGCACGATCCCGGATCGCGGGACGCAGTTCGGCATGCTGGTCGAGGCGGGTCTTCGCGTGGCCGGCCGTGGCGGCGCCCTCGAGGCGTTCGCCGGCTTCGAACGGCGCGTCGACGCCTACCCGCTCGATCGTGTGCCTCAGAACTGGATAGTCGCTGGTTTCCGCCTACTCAGTCGATAATGGGAGCCATGAAGCTGCGGTTCGCCCGCCCAATTGCCCTTTCCCTTCTTTGCGGCATTTGCGTTCTTAGTAGCGTGACAACGCCATCCGCCGCCGTCCGTCCGCCGAAGCTGCAGTACGAAATCACGACGCTGCCGAACGGTTTGACGCTGGTGCTGTCAGAGGATCACTCCACGCCGATCGTGCACCTGAACCTCACGTATCACGTCGGCTCGAAGAACGAGAAAGCGGGACGCACCGGGTTCGCGCATCTGTTCGAGCACCTGATGTTCAAGGGCTCGAGAAACGTGCAGCCCGAAGCTCACACGTCGATGGTGTCTTCCGTGGGCGGCCAGAGCAACGCCTACACCACCGACGACGAGACCGTGTTCTGGGAGACGGTGCCGGCCCAGTACCTGCCGATGATCCTGTGGCTCGAAGCGGATCGCATGGCCACGCTGCGCATCGACAAGGACACCTTCACCAACGAGCGCGACGTCGTGAAGGAAGAGCGCCGCATGCGCGTCGACAACCAGCCGTACGGCCGGTTGAACGAGATCATCTACGACCAGGCGTTCTCCGCGCATCCGTACAAGCACGCGACGATCGGCAGCATGGAGGACCTCGAGGCGGCGTCGGTCGACGACGTGCGCGACTTCTATCAGACCTATTACGTGCCGGCGAACGCGACGATGGTCCTCGTCGGCGACTTCGATTCGACACAGGCGATCCAACTCGTCAATCAGTATCTCGGCCGTGTGCCGAAGGCGGCGCGCGACGTGCCGCGCGACATCCCGAAGGAGCCGCCGCAGGCCAAAGAGAAGCGCGTCACGCTTCAGCAGCCGTGGCCGCTCCCCGCCGTCGTCGTCGCGTATCACATCACCTACGACGGCAATGCCGATTCGTACCCGCTGCACATCGCCGCCAAGGTGCTCTCCGACGGCCAGAGCTCGCGCATCTACAAGAAGCTCGTGTACGAAACGCAGATGGCCGTGGCGGCGTTCGGGCAGGCGAATCTCATCGAGGATCCCAACCTCTTTTATGCGGTCGCGATCGTCCAGCCCGGGAGCAAGACCGAGGACGTCGCGAGTGCGCTCATCGCGGAGATCGAGCGGTTGAAGAACGAGCCGATCACCGACCGCGAGCTGCAGCGCAGCAAGAACCAGTTCGCGCGCGACTACATCCTGAACCGCGAATCGAATCAGCAGAAAGCGGGCGTGCTCTCGCACGCCGTCGTCATCCATCGCGACATCAAGACCGCCGACGCCGAGTTCGACATCTTCCAGAACATGTCGGTGGGCGACGTCCAGCGCGTCGCGCGGACGTACTTCAAGCCGGAGAACCGCCTCGTGCTGACGCT
>DASYQZ010000191.1:0-15890 GCA_036004865.1 Vicinamibacterales bacterium | reverse complement strand
AAAACTGGCGGGCCCAGCAGGACTCGAACCTGCGACCTCCTGGTTCGTAGCCAGACGCTCTATCCAACTGAGCTATGGGCCCCGAGGCAGGTCAGAACCTCGAATCCTAGCATTGTTCGAGTCGCTCGCGGAAGAGCCGGTCGTCGCGAAAGAGCGCCGCCAGACGCGCGCGCAGCTCGCGCGCGTCGCGCACGGCGTGCGGATCGATGCGCGTGGCGCTCGCACCGCGGCGCGCCAGCCACGAGAAGACGATCGGGGCCAGCGCGGGTCCTGCGACTCTTGCGCGAAGGCGCGAGTGGAAGAAGCGCATGATGCGCTGCGCGTGGACCGCGAGATCGGCGCCGCTCCTGCGCGTCCGTTGAATCATCCACTCGCCGTCGACGCGCGCGCCCACGAGCTCGACCGAGTCCTCCTCGATTGACGGGACGAGCACCAGGACGTCACGAACGATCGCGCGCGGAATCTCGCGCGTCGTGAGATCG
The DNA here is from genome assembly GCA_036004865.1 of Vicinamibacterales bacterium. GTDB lineage: Bacteria > Acidobacteriota > Vicinamibacteria > Vicinamibacterales > CAVVIG01 > QHWF01. The sequence continues at coordinate 15,408 of DASYQZ010000191.1, read as the reverse complement.
GGCTCCGCCACCTGCACGTTGACGATCGGCTGGCGCTTGTGAATCCACGCGGCCTCGCGTATCAGCGCTTCGAGCTCGGATCCGACCTCCTCCCACTCCACGCCGGCGATGCGCGAGAGCTCGGGCTTGATGGCGCGCCAGCGGCGCTCGGCGAAGTGCGCGCGCAGCCGCCGGCGCAGATTCACCGCCTTGCCGACGTACAGCGGTCGATCGGCGGCGTCTTTCAACAGATAGACGGCTGGTGTCGCCGGCGCCTCGCGACAGATCCGCTCGCCGACGCGGCGCCAGTCGTCGCGGCGATCCTCGAGCACGAGCGCCTGCGCGACGAGCTTTCGCGCGAGCTCCGGCGAGGCGCCCTTGATGCCGAGGACTTCGGCGGCGAGCCGCTGGTGATCAGGCGCGTCGCCCATTTCGGCGAGACGCACGAGCAAACGATCCCGAAGCATCGCGCTAGTGCGGGGACGTCGTCCTCGCGGATCGGTCCAGGCCATGGCCGACCGGGAACATGCCGGGCAGCGCGATTGGCAGCTTCCCGCCGATCGCCGCGTCGCCGGCAATCGCGCGGACCGCCGACGCTTCGGCGAGATCGTAGAAATCGTACGTCAGCAGCACGGCGGGCAGCTCGGGGACCGCGGCGGCGACGTAGGGATTGCCGAAGAAAGTGGTGATGAGCGGCGTGTTCACGCGCTCGGTCGCCCGCGCGAGATCGCGCAGCAGTTTGATCAGCTCCGGCGACAGATCGAGCCGGCCGCTGCCGGATGTCGCGCGCACGAACACCGACACGACGACTGCGCCGTAGCGCGGGGCGATGCCTCTGACGAGATTCAGCTCCGACAACGGCGTGTGATCCGACACTTCGATCGGCGTGACCTGCGGCCACCGCTTCCGCAGCTCCGGGATGAACGTGCGGCCCGGCGCCGCAATCTGCCAACCCGATGGATAGTCCAGGACCGAGACGTACAACACCGGCGTGTCTCGCGGGATCGACAGCGGAATCTGCCGCCGATCGTCTTTGATCAGCGTCATCGATCGGGCCGAGGCGTCCTGCGCGACGGCCTGATGCGCGCGGCCGCCGACGCTCGCCGGGACTCGGTCGAGATCGACCGTGCGCTGCGCGTGCAGTCCGAGCGAGGCCTTCGCGCGAAGAATGCGATCGAGCGATTCATCGAGACGTGCGCGGGCGATGCGTCCGCGAGCGACCGCCGCCTCGAGTCCGTTGAACGCCGCGATTGGATTCGGAGAGTGCAGGACCTGATCGGCGCCGGCGAGCACCGCTCTCACCGCGGCTTCGTCCGGCGGCACCAGCCTGGTGATCGCATCCATCGACAGCGAATCGGTGTACACCAGCCCGTCGAACCGCAGCTCGTTGCGCAGCAGATCCCTCAGGATCGGCGGGCTGAACGTCGCCGGCGTCGACGCAGCCGGATCCAGCGCCGGCATCACGATGTGCGCCGCCATCATGGCGCCGGCGCCCAGCTCGATGCCGCGCCGGAACGGCACGAGCTCGATCTGATTCAGCCTTGCACGATCGAACGTCACAACCGGCAGGCCGAGGTGGCTATCGACGTCGGTGTCGCCGTGGCCGGGAAAATGTTTCAGGGTCGCGATCATGCCGCCCTTCCGCGCGCCCACGACGTACGCGGCCGCGAGTGCCGCCACGCGCCCCGGATCCTCGCCGTAGGCGCGCGTGTTGATGACCGGATTGCGCGGGTTGTTGTTGACGTCGGCGACCGGCGCGAAGTTGACGTGGACGCCGAGCGCCCGCGCCTCGAGCGCGGTGATTCGCGCTTCCTCTTCGACAAGGCGCGGATCGTTCGCGGCGCCCATCGCCATCTGCCGCGGAAACGTCGTCCCGCCGAAAATGCGGAAGCCGACGCCGGTCTCGAAGTCGGCGGTGTTCAGCAGCGGCACGTCCGACAGCGTTTGCAGGCGGTTGGTCAGAAACGCAACCGGAAACGGCTGACCGAGAATCACGGTGCCGTACGTCGGATTGAGCAGCACCGGCGGCGCCGGCATCGACGCGCCGAACACGTGAAAACCGCCGACGTGATAATCGCGCACGAGCTTCGTCAGCTCGTCGAACGTGTCGCTGTCGGTGCTGAGGAAATTCGATTCGAACGAGGGAACGATCAGCTGACCGATCTTCTCCTCGAGGGTCAGCTTCTGCTTCGTCTGCTCGACCCAGCGCTCCGCGGCGCGGTCGAGCGACGGCTTCATGCGCTGGCCGCCCGCGACCGCTACGGCGACAAATGCAACCACGAAAACACGAAAGCACGAAAAACACCGATCTCTGTTTCGTGTTTCCGTACCTCGGGGGCCAATCGTCTGCCCGCGCATGCCCGGATGGTAACATGCGCTTCGTGAGCGATCTGGAGCACAAAGCGCAGGCGCCGCGATCCGTGCGCTGCTTCGTGATCACCGTGAGCGACACGCGGACCGACGCCACCGATACGAGCGGCCACGCGATTGCGGCGCTGCTCGAAGCCGCGGGTCACGGCGTCGCCGGACGGACGATCGTGAAGGACGACCCCGGGCTCGTGCGCGCGACGATCGAGCGTCAGATCGCCAATCCCGACGTCCAGGTGATCATCACGACCGGCGGCACCGGCATCACGTCGCGCGACAGCACGTTCGAAGCGATCGACACGCTGCTGCAGAAGCGGCTCGACGGCTTCGGCGAGCTGTTCCGCATGCTCAGCTACGAACAAATCGGATCCGCCGCGATGATGAGCCGCGCGTCGGCCGGCCTCGTCTCCGGCCGCATTGTCGTCTCGCTGCCGGGATCGGAAGCGGCGGTTCGGCTTGCGATGGAGCGGCTGATTATTCCGGAACTTGGACATTTAGTACAACAAGCATCGAGGTAGGGGCGGACCCACGTGTCCGCCCGGGCCGGCACATGGGCCGGCTCCTACGTCTTCTGACAATGCGTCCGTTCACATCAACGATCTCACTCGACGAAGCGCGCAAGCGGCTCGAGGCGAACATTCACCCCATCGACCGCGTCGAGCACGTGCGGATCGAAGATGCCGCCGGACGCGTGGCCTCGAGCGATGTCGCTTCGCCGATCGATGTCCCGCCGTTCGCGCGATCGGCGATGGACGGCTACGCCGTGATCGCGGCGGATACGCAGGACGCGAGCCGATCGACGCCGGTGGAGCTGCATCTGCTGGATCGCATCTACACCGGCCAGCCTTCCACGGTGACGGTCGTGCGTGGCGCCTGCGCGGAAATCGCCACGGGCGCGCCACTGCCTGACGGCGCGGACGCGGTGGTGATGGTCGAAGAGACCGCGAGGGCGACGGACGGCCGCATCCAGATTCTCGCCAAAGCCGCGGCGGGCCAGAACATCGGCAAGCGCGGCGCCGACATCGCGAATGGCGACCGCGTCGTCTCGTCCGGCGACGTGTTGACGCCGAGCCGGATCGGCGCGCTCGCCGCGATCGGCCGCGCCGGCGTGGACGTCTTCGCGAAGCCGCGCGTCGCGATTCTCTCGACCGGCAACGAGGTCGTCGCGCCCGGAGAGTCATTGGCGCCGGGTCAGATTTACGACGTGAACCGGTTCACGCTCGGCGCGATCGTGTCGGCGCACGGCGGGATCCCGGAGCCGCATCACCCGGCCGAAGACACCATCGATGCGCTGGTCGCGGCGCTCGACCGCTCGGCGCAAGCCGATCTCGTCGTGTTTTCCGGCGGCAGCTCGGTCGGCGAGCGCGACCTCATCGTCGACGCGATTGCGTCAAGGGGCGACATGATTTTTCACGGCATCGCAGTGAAGCCGGGCAAGCCGACCGCGTTCGCGCTCGTCAAGGGCACGCCGTTCTTCGGCATGCCGGGCAATCCGACGTCGTGCCTGTCGAACGCGTACATCCTGCTCGTCCCGTTTCTGCGCGCGCTCGCGCGGCTGCCGCCGCACACGCCCCGCACCCTGCGCCTGCCGCTCGGCCGCCGCATCGTCTCGGCCGCCGGCCGCCATCAGTTCTACGCCGTGCGCGTGCGCGACGGCGCCGCCTTCCCCGCGTTCAAAGGCTCGGGCGACATCACGAGCCTGTCGCAGGCCGACGGCTATCTCGAAATTCCGGCGACGGAAAGCACGGTCGAAGAGGGTGCGATCATCGACGTGACGCTGTTCTGATGGGAGTCAGAACGAGGCGTTGATCTTTTGATCGGCCGCGCGCACGAGCCGCGCGCGTCCGTCCCGCGTGCGCACGCGTACGACGACGTCGACGCGGCTGCCAGGCGGCCATTGCGGTCCGCCGCGGGCGATCCATTCAGCGCTTCCAGTCGATCGCACAGGCGCGGCATCCCACAGCTCGTCACCGAACAACACCCACAGACGATCGATGTCCGCCGTCGTGGCGGCGCTCGACAGTCGAACGCTGACCTGGAGAGGATTGCCGCCGGGTGGAACGACGGGCATGAAGTCGCGCCACAGCGACGCCCGAAGCTCGATCGTCGTTCCATCGATGCTGACCGCGAGCGGAGCGTTGCGAAGCTCATTGAGGGTCGTGTCGGGCGATGTCGGGCTGCCGCCACAGCCACCGGACGTCGCGGCGACGATGACGGCGATGCGGATTTTGGCACCCATCGTCCGACTACCTCCTCCCGATGCGCCTCTCGTACTCGAGCTCGAGAACATCAGCAGTATGCAAATCGAACGCCGGTGCGCGGCGCTCGTACGTCCCGCGAAATTCCGCGTGACACCGATAGCAGACCGTGACATCGCGCAGCCGGCCATAGACGATCAAGTCAATGAGAGCGGCCGACGCGAGGATGCCGTACGCGATGAGGTCGCGGCCGAACCAGTAAAAGGTCGCGCTGATGAGCGCACCGATGATGACGACGGTCAGACCGATTTTTGGATCGAAATCCTTGCGGATGTAGAAATCGCTGCCGTCGCACACCGGACAGCGATCGACGGCGGTGTCGGCGCGGACCGCGTCTGAAATCGACAGCGCGATTTCACGGCCGCACCGTCCGCATTTGATCGCGGCCGGCATCTCCGACGCGCTGACTGGCAGGGCGGCGTCGCACGCCGGACACTTCGCGAGAATCTGCATCGATCCGCAAGTTACCACACCGGCGCGAGGGACCTTCCGGGGCCAGAGATGATTATTCGTCCCGCAGCGCTTCCGTCGGCTCGAGACGCGCTGCGCGCAGCGCGGGCAGATAGCTCGCCAGCATCGCGACCGCCGCGAGCGCGATCGCCGACATCGCAAGCGTCGCGGGATCGCCGGGGTGCAGGCCGAAGAGGAGCGTGCTCGCAGTCCGCGCGGCCAGCACCGCCATGACGCCGCCAACGATCAGCCCGGCGCCCAGCAGCACACCGGCCTCGCGCATGACCATGCGCACGACGTCGCGCCGATCGGCGCCGAGCGCCATGCGGATGCCGATTTCATTGCGGCGGCGCGCGACCATATAGGACATCACGCCGTACAGCCCGATCGTCGCGATGAGACCTGCCAGCGCGCCGAAGAATCCCGAGAGCGTCGCCATCAGGCGCTCCCGCAGCAGCGAATCGCGCACCTGGCTCTGCATCGTCTGGAACTGCAGGACGATCGAGCGGTTCACGTTGGTGACCGCCGCCGAGACTTGCGACGTGATCGTCGTCAGCGGCGCGTTCGAGCGCAGCACGACCTGCAGGAAGGGCGCAACGTCCTTCGGATCCGCCTGCGACGATGGAAAGAATCCGATCGGGCCGAACGGCTCGCGCAAATCGGTGTACTTCGTGTCCTTCGCGACGCCGACAATCTGATAAAGGGGCCGCGGCACGCCCGGCGGCTCTTCAATCTGAAACGCCTGGCCGATTGGATTCTGACCTTCGAAATACTTCTTCACGAACGATTCGGTGACGATCGCGACCTTCGCCGACGCCGCCGTGTCGATGCGATCGTCGAAGTCCCGGCCCCTCAGAATCGGCGTGCCCATCGTCTTGAAGTATCCGGCGCTCACGCTGTTGAAATTGACGACGGCGCTCTTCGGCTTGGTGCCGTTGATGACGATGCTGTTGTTCCAACCGCTGCCGCTGACCGGCACGATGAACGCCTGCGCGGCCGACAGCACACCCGGCAGCGACGCGAGACGCGTGGTGATGTCCTCGAACACCGGCGGCAACTGCTCGGACGGCGTGCCGGTCCGCCTCAGATCGAGATTCGCGATCACAATGCCGTCCTGCGCGAATCCGGCATCGAGCGTCATCAGATTTCTCAGGCTGCGGACGAACAGCAGCGCGCCGACGACGAGCACGAGCGACAGCGCGACCTGAACGACGACGAGCGCGCGCCGGAGCCCGAACCGCTCTCGCGTGTCGGTGGACCCGCGGCTGCCGGACTTCATCGCCAGGCCGGGTGCCGTGCCGGTCGCGCGCATCGCCGGCATGAGACCGAAGATCAGGCACGTCGCAACCGCGAGCGCCGACGTGAACGCGAAAATCCGCCAGTCGAGCGCGAGCGCGACGAAGATCTGGTTGTTGTCGGTGTTCAAGAAGCCGACCAGGAACCGGCTGAGCCACTGCGCCAGGACGGCGCCGCTGGCTGCGCCGATCGCGGCGATCAGCAGGCTCTCGGCCAGCATCTGACGGACGATGCGCCCGCGCGACGCGCCGATGGCGAGCCGGACGGCGACTTCACGCTCGCGCGCCGTCGCGCGCGCCAGCATCAAATTCGCAAGATTGGCGCACGCAATCAGCAGGACGAGCCCCGTCGTCGCGAGCAGCAGCCACAGCGGCGATTCGTAGTTGCGGCGGAGCTGCGACACACCGGTGCCGGCGGCGAACGCCTGAAGCTTGAAGTTCAGATAGCGCTTGGCCTCTTCTTCGACATAACGCGTCGGCAGCGTCGTCTGGAACATCGGCGGCGAGATGGCCGCCAGATGCGCGGTGGCACGTTCGATCGTCCAGTCCGGCTTCAGCCGTCCGAACGCCGCGAGGAACCAGCTATCGGGTTTGTCCAGATTAGAGCGAGCGCCGCGGCTGAGCGGCTCGGCGCACAACGGCACGATGACGTCGAACGTGCGTCCCACTTCCAGCCCGAAGAAGCTCGCCGGCATGACGCCGACGATGTCGTACGAGTGGCCGTCGAGCATGATGCTGCGGCCGATGGCCGACGGGCTGCCGGCGTACTCGCGCCGCCAGAAGCCGTAGCCGATCACCGCAGGCGGCGCCGCGCAGCCGCGCCGATCGTCGTCCGAGGTGAGAGTGCGTCCGATTAGCGCCGGCACGCCGAGCGTGCTGAAGAACTCGCCGCTGGCCCACACGCCCTGCGCGTATCGCGCTTCGCCGCCGGTCGTGAGGTTGAACCCGACGTTGCTGTACGCGAACGCGCTGGAGAAGGCCTGCTGATGATCGCGAATCTGCTCCCAGAGCGGATTGGTGAGCATCGGCCGCCGGCTCGTGAAGCTGCCGGTGCGGCCGCCCGTCGCATCGCCGATGCGAACTTCCACGAGCTGCTGCGGATCGTTCACGGGCAGCGTGCGCAGCCGCACGGCGTCGAGCAGTTGAAAGATCGCGGTGTTCGCGCCGACGCCGAGCGCCAGCGAGAGGATCGCCACAATCGCGAAGCTGGGATTCAACCGCAGCAGCCGCAGGCCGTACCGGAAATCGCGCCACGCGCTGTCGAGAAGGCTGATGGTGTTCATCTGATAGATTTGCTCGCGGACCAGGGTTCGGTTGCCAAGCTTGCGTTGCGCGGCCAGCCGCGCGTCCTCGGGCGCCATGCCGCGCGCGATGTTGTCGTCGGTCTCGATCGCGAGATGCGCCTCGAGCTCGCGCGCGCGCTCGTCGTCCCAGCGGCTGCGATAAAAGAATCGTTTGATGCTCACGCGGGCTTCAAAATGCGATTCACGGCGCGCACCAGCTCGTCCCAGCGGCTCGTCTGCTCGGTGAGCTGCTTCCGGCCCGCTGGCGTCAACCGGTAATAGCGCGCCTTGCGGTTGTTCTCCGACGTACCCCAGAACGAGGCGATCCACTCGCGATCCTCGAGGCGGTGCAGCGCGGGATAGAGCGACCCGTGCTCCACGGTGAGCACGTCGTCGGACTGCCGCTCGATCGCGTAGGCAATCGCGTGCCCGTGCGCCGGCCCGAGGGCGAGCGTCTTCAGAATCAACACGTCGAGCGTTCCCTGCAGCATGTCGCCGTGAATCGGCGGCATCCCGCGCTTCGGCATAGACGGCCGATGTTACTCCAGAAGATGATCTATGGGAAAGATGAAGTTTTTGCGCAATCTCTGAGGGAGAAAACTCAGGAAGACGATCTAGCGATCAGTGGCCCGGAAAGAACGACGGCAGCGGCAGGTCGCGCATCGTGTGGAGGCCGGGCTCGGCGTTGAGCACGTGCGCGATCGAGTTGACGACGATCGACGCCGTCGCGACGTCGCCGTGGATGCCGCCGGCGATCTTCATCGACAGGCGCGGCGATCCTTCGATGTCGACCGAATCGTACGACTCCGGCGCGCCGAGGTACGCCTCCATGTGCAGGCGGATGACCGGCTCGCCTTTGCGGTAGCCGACGCCGTCCTGGATGATGCCGCACACGTAGCCGGGATCGACGGCGAGGAACTCGCTCGAGATCGTCACCGATGCGAGCTTCGGCTCGATGTCGTCGGTGATGCGGTCGAGCGTCCAGCCGAGCGCGTCCGCGATCATCGCGATCGATTCGGTCAGCCCGACGTGACGCACGCTGCCGTCATCGACTTTCTTCTGGAACTGCTCGGTGGTGAGGCCCGCGCCGATCTTCTGCTGGAACGGCAGCCGGCGGATGCGTGCGTCCTGGATGCGGCTGACGGCCACGCGGTCGACGCGCTCGCACACGGCGGTCAGGGCGATCGGCAGCGCATCCATCGCGAACCCGGGATTCACTCCCGTGCCCAGCACCGCGACCTTGGCTTTCTTCGCCGACTCGTGGATCTGGCGAGCCTGCCGGATATGCGTGTAGCCCGGATAGGCGAGCTCCTCCGTCGTCGACACGATCGGCGTCTTCGTCTTGAGGATCTCGTCGATCTGCGGCATCACCTTCTTGATCGACGAGCTCGTGCACAACACGACGACGTCGGCCTTTGCCGCTTTCAGCGCCTTTTTCGCATCGCCGGAGACGGTCACGCCGAGGCGTTTCTTGTGCCCGACGACGTCGCCGAGGTCGCGGCCTTCCTTGGCCGGATCGATGTCGATGCCGCCGACGATCTTGAATCCGGGGCGCAGAGCGATCTGTCTGGCAATGGCGGCGCCGATAGGGCCGAGCCCGTAGTGCATCACGCGAATGGTCGGCATAAGAGGGGAATTATACGGTATGACCGGCGAACGACATTCAGTGACAACGGTTCCGTGTGCGTCAAGACGACAGATCAGGACGCTGTGGAAACCGCATGGTCAAACCAAGGTACGATCCAGGATGTGCCTGACCACCCCGGCGGGCTGACGCCCGACCACGTCAGATGGGCGTACCGCCTGCTGCTCGATCGCGATCCGGAGAGCGAGGACGTCATCGGGCCGAAGCTGGCGGCCTCGCGCGACACGCGCGAGCTGCGGGCGCATCTGGTCACGTCGACCGAGTTCCGCGACAAGAATCCCGACTACTCGCGCACCATCGAGCGAACGATCGTCATCAAGGAAATCGGTCCGCGAGAGGCGTGCGTGCGCCTGTTCGTCGATCTGTCGGACCACGCCATCGGCCTGAACATCATCCGCGGCACGTACGAGCGCGACGAGATCGAGCTCGTCCGCCGGCTCTTGAAACCCGGCGACATCACCGTCGACGCCGGCGCGCACATCGGATTCTTCGCGATTCAGATGGCGGCGATGGTGGGACCGGGCGGCCGCGTGTACGCCTTCGAACCGTTCGACGCGAACGCCGAGCTCCTGGACCGGTCGATCGTCGAGAACCGGTTCGAGGAGCGCATCGTTTTCGAGCGCGCGGCCGTGGGCGCAGTCTCCGGGACGGCGACGCTGACGTTCGCGGCGGAAACGCTCAACTCCGGCGGCGCCTATCTGCTGCGCGCGGGCACGGCGCCGCTCACCGGCAACGTCGCGCGGAAGGTCGCCCTTGTGGCGCTCGATGAGTTCCGCCTGCCGCATCCGGTGCGCTTCATCAAGATGGACGTCGAAGGCGCGGAGCCCCAGGTCCTCCGAGGGGCCGAGCGAATCCTCAAGGAAGATCGACCGGTGATTCTGTCCGAGCTACATCCCACGCAGCTCCAGCGTGTATCGGGCGTCACGGCTGACGAGTTCCTCGCCGAGGTGCGCCGATTCGGGTATCGTGCGCAGGATTTGCGCGGCGCGTCGATCGACCGCGTGCCTCCGGACGCGATCCTGTCGATCGCGCTGGTGCCGCCCGGTCAAAGCCTGTGAACAACTCGCGCCAAACGCAAAGGCCTCGAAGGCCGCAACGGGATTTTGGTCACGCTGTCGCACTGCTTCTGTGCGCTTCGACTGCGCTCGCGCAGCCTCCGTCAACGATGTCCGGCGTCATGAATCCGCCGCTCTCGCCGCGCAACGCCGACTACACCATCGAGGCCAGGCTCGACGCCGCCAACCACACGATCACCGGATCGGAAGTGATCACGTGGCGCAACATCACGACGCGGACGGCCAACGAGCTGCAGTTTCACCTGTACTGGAACGCGTGGAAGCACGACCGCACGACGTTCATGCGGGAGCGCGCGCTCGGATTCGGTCCGCCCTCCCGGGTCCGCTTGACCGACGCCGATCGATCGCGCATCGACATCACGTCGCTGCGGCTGACGTCGCCGCCGGCCGCCGATCTCACGACGCAACTGCACGCCATTGCGCCCGACGATGGCAACGCGGATGACGAGACGGTGATGGCCGTGCCGCTGCCGCAGCCAGTCGAGCCGGGCGGGAGCGTGACGATCGACGTGAAATGGACGGCGCACATCCCGCGGCCGGTGGCCCGCACCGGCGTCATCGGCAACTACTTCTTCATCGTGCAGTGGTTCCCGAAACTCGGCGTCTTCCAGGACGAGGGGTGGAACTGTCATCAGTTCCACGCGCACACGGAATTTTTCTCCGACTACGGCACGTATGACGTCTCGCTGACCGTGCCGCAGGGATGGACGGTCGGCGCCACGGGAGTGCAGCGCGAGCGTCGCGACAACAGCAACGGCGCCGATCGAACGACGACCCATCGCTACTACCAGGAAGACGTCCACGACTTCGCGTGGACGACGAGCCCCGACTACATCGAGCGGACGGCGCGCTTCGACCATGGGATCCTGCCGGCTGTCGACATGCGGCTGCTGCTTCAGCCCGAGCACGCGAGTCAGGCGGAGCGTCACTTCGACGCGACGCGCGCGACGTTGAAGTACTACGGCGAATGGTTCGGCGCGTATCCGTACGGCCACATCACGATCGTCGATCCGGCGTACCAGAGCGGCGCCGGCGGCATGGAGTACCCGACGCTCTTCACCGCCGGGACGCGGTGGCTTGCGCCCGCGCGCGTGACGACGCCCGAGGGCGTCACCGTGCACGAAGCCGGTCACCAGTTCTGGTACGGCATCGTGGGCAACAACGAGTTCGAAGACGCGTGGATGGACGAAGGCTTCAACACCTTCTCGACGGCGCGCACGATCGCGCAGATGTACAACCCGAATTACCTCGCGGTGCGGTACTTCGGCGGATTCATCCCCTGGGTATTCACAGACATCGCGCTCGCGCGCGAAACCGAGGGCAACCGGCTGCATCCGTACCGCCGCGATGCGAAAATGGACGAGCAGTCGACGCCCACCTACCGGTACTACCCGGCGACGGCGGGAAGCATCACGTACAACAAAACGGCGTTGTGGCTGAACACCATGGAGCGGTGGCTCGGCTGGCCGACGCTGCAGCGGATCATGTCCACGTATTTCGAGCGGTGGAAATTCAGACACCCGAAGCCGCACGACTTCTTCGACGTCACGACGGAGGTGCTCGGCCGCAACATCGGCTGGTACTTCGATCAGGTCTCTCGCAGCTCCGACGTGTTCGACTACGGCGTGCAGGAGCTGAAGAGCTCGCGCGAGCACGACCAGCACCGGACGACGGTTGTCGTGCGTCGCTACGGCGAGGCAATCTTTCCGGTCGACGTGCTCGTGACCTTCGCAAATGGCGAGCGTCTCACCGAGCGCTGGGACGGGCGCGATCGCTGGAAGCTGTACACCTACGATCGTCCCTCGGCGGCAGTGTCGGCTGAAGTGGATCCGAATCGCGTGCTGCTGCTCGACGTCAACCTCACCAACAACTCTCGGACGCTGGCGCCGAAAGGCGGCGAGGCGGCGACCAAATGGTCGTTGAAGTGGATGGTCTGGCTGCAGGACCATCTGCTGTCGTGGGCTTTTTTCGTATGAGCGTGTGGCTCGAAGGATTGCGCCGCGTCGGCCGCGCGCCGATGATTCTCGCCGGCGTGTGGGCGATGACCGTGCTGGTCGCCATGCCGCTCACGCTGAGCCTGCGCGACGCGCTCACCGAGCATCTTGGCGCGAGCCTCGCCGCCGATCGCGCGGCCGGCGGCGTCGACTACGACTGGATGCAGGAGTTCGGCGACGTCGCGACGGGGCCGGCGGTCACCTTCAAGCCGACGATCCTCGGCTTCGGCGCCGTCCTCGACAACCTGAGCGCGTTTCTCGACGCCACCACGCGTCCGATCGCGATCGTCGCCGTCGCCTCGGCGTACGTGCTGCTCTGGATCTTCCTCGCCGGCGGCATTCTCGATCGCTACGCCCGCGATCGCGCCACACGTGCGGATGGATTCTTTTCCGTGTGCGGCGTCTTCTTCTTCCGCTTCGCCAGGCTGGCAGCCGTGCAGCTGATCGTGTACGTGTTTCTCTTCACGTCGATGCACGCGTGGCTCTTCGACCGGCTGTACCCGAACCTGATTCGCGATTTGACCGTCGAGCGAACGGCGTTTCTGATCCGGCTGGCGCTCTACGTCGTCTTCGGCGTCGTGCTGGCGGGATGCAATCTGCTCTTCGACTACGCGAAGGTGCGAGCGGTGATTGAGGATCGGCGCAGCGTGCTCGGCGCGATCGTCGCCGCCGCCCGCTTCATCGGACGCAACTACGCCGCCGTGGTGACGTTCTATCTTCTCAACGTCGCGTTGTTCGTGATCGTGCTCGCCGTGTACGCGGCCGTCGCGCCGGGCGCCGGCGCGACCGGCGTATCGATGTGGGCGGGCTTCCTCGTCAGCCAGGTCTACATCGCGGCGCGGCTCTGGGTGAAACTCGCGTTCTGGGCGTCGGAGATCGCGCTCTTCCAGGATCGCCTGGCTCACGCCGGCTACGTCGCGCGTCCGGAGCCGGTGTGGCCGGACTCACCCGCCGCCGACGCGATTCGGGAGATTTGAACTGAGAACTGAGAACTTAGAACTCAGAACTCGGGCCAGTTCTAAGTTCTCAGTTCTAAGTTCTAAGTTCGTTTAGTTCAGGCCGCGTTCGCGATGACGGCCTTGATGCCGTCGGCATCGAGCGATTCGACGATCAGCAGCTCTTCGGCCATCGCACGGACGGCGGCGCGGTTCTTCGCGATGATGAGCCGCGCGGTCTCGTAGCCGCGCATCACGTGCTCGCGGATTTCCTCATCGACACGCTGCGCGGTCGCTTCGCTGATGCCGGCGCCCTTGTCGGTCTCCCACGGATTACCGGGCGTGCGGTACGCGAGCGGTCCGAGCGCCGCCGACATGCCGAACTCGCAGACCATGCGGCGGGCGATTTCGGTCGCGCGCTCGATGTCGTTGCCGGCGCCGCTCGTCATCTGACGCAGGAACAGCTCCTCGGCGACGCGTCCGCCCATCAGAATCGCGATCTGCGCCTCGAGGAACTCGCGCGTGTGCGTGTGGCGATCGCCCTCGGGGAGCTGCATCGTGACGCCCAGCGCGCGGCCGCGCGGGATGATCGTCACCTTGTGCAGCGGATCGGCGTGCGGCAGCAGCGCCGCCACGACGGCGTGGCCCGACTCGTGATACGCGCAGGTGACGCGCTCGTGCTCGCTCATCGACAGCGACTTGCGCTCGGCGCCCATCAGCACCTTGTCGCGAGCCTGATCGAAGTCGTGATTGGTGACGATCTGCCGGCCGCGCCTGACGGCGAACAGCGCCGCTTCGTTCACGAGGTTCGCGAGCTCGGCGCCGGAGAAGCCCGGCGTGCCGCGCGCGATCTGCCGGAGATCGACGTCCGGATCGAGCGCGACCTTCTTCGCGTGAATGTGCAGGATCTGCTCGCGCCCCTTCAGGTCCGGCGCGCCGACGGTCACCTGGCGATCGAACCGGCCCGGGCGCAGCAGCGCGGGATCGAGAATGTCGGGACGATTGGTCGCCGCGATGACGACGATGCCCTGATTGGGAGCGAAGCCGTCCATCTCGACGAGGAGCTGATTGAGCGTCTGCTCGCGCTCTTCGTGGCTCAGCGAGTTGCCCCCGCGGCTGCGGCCCACGGCGTCGAGCTCGTCGATGAACACGATGCACGAGGGATGACGCCGGGCGTCGCGGAACAGCTTGCGGATGCGCGACGCGCCCACGCCCGCGTACATCTCGACGAAGTCCGATCCGCTGGCGAACAGGAACGGCGCCTTCGCTTCGCCCGCGATCGACTTCGCAAGCAGCGTCTTGCCCGTGCCCGGAGGTCCGACGAGGAGCACGCCCTTCGGGATGCGGCCGCCGATCGCCGAGAAACGCTCCGGCTCGCGCAGGAAGTCGACGATCTCCTTCACTTCTTCTTTCGCTTCGTCGACGCCCGCGACGTCGGCGAACGTGATGGTGCTCGCTTCCGGATCCGCTTCGCGCGCCTTGCTCTCGAGCGCGGGGATGCGGCCCGTGGTCACGCGATAGAGCGTGATGCCCAGCACGGCGATGAAGCCGAGGCCGAGCACCAGCGCGCCGTAGCTGTACGCCGCCGGCTCGGCGGCGCTGCGCACGTCGATGCGCACGTTCTTCTTCGCAAGGTCCGACACGAATGCGGCATTCACCGTCACGTAGTTGAGCGGCGCGACGGTGCGGAACGCCTGACCCGTGGTCAGCTTGAAGTCGAGCGCGTCGCCGCTGACGACGACTTCGCTGACCGCGCCGCGATCGAGATGGCGCAGCAAATCGGAGAACGGCACCTGTGCGACCTGCACGCCGGCGCGGCTGCGCAGCAGCACGCCCGCGACGACGAGCAACACCAGAAAGGACGCGGCGCCAATCCAGAGCGCGCGACGGGACCACTTGCGTGCGAACACGGGGATACTCCGATCAGTGCAGAGAGACAGTCGCTTCGCGGAGGGCGCTACCGCGCAGGTCGTGCTTCCCTTTGGTCTGTAATAGGAATTTCCGCGGGGGCGCGGAAACGTGCAGCGATTTTACCCGAACCTGAACCGGTTGTAAACGTAAATGAATCAAGAACTTACCCCAGCCGTTCTCGTCGGCTGCTCAGGCTGGCAATACAAGCATTGGCG
>DASYQZ010000190.1:0-17892 GCA_036004865.1 Vicinamibacterales bacterium | reverse complement strand
GCGCCTCCACGAGCCGGCGGTATACGCCGACGTACTCGTCCACCATGCGATCGGCGCCGAACCGCGCCACGGCGCGCTCGTGGACGCGCTTCCGGTCGAGATCGAACACGCGGTCGAGATGGTTCACCATCTGCTCGAGGTTTTCGAACACGACGCCCGTCACGCCCTCGTCTATGACTTCGCGCACCGCGCCGCGATCGAGCGCCGCCACAGGCGTGCCGCACGCCATCGCCTCGGCCAGGACCAGCCCGAAGGGCTCGCGCGCCTGAATCGGGTACAGCAGCGCGCGCGCGCCGCCGAACAGCTTCACCTTCGCGGCGAGGTCGGCTTCGCCGTAGTACTGGACGACACGGCCGTCGACGTGGGGCGCCACGTTCTCGCGATAATAGTCGTCTTCCGCCGCCGCAAGAATCAGCCGCGTGCCGACGCGCTTGGCGATCTCGATCGCCTGCAGCACCCCTTTGCCCTCGGTGAAGCGGCCGAGGAACAGCAGGTAGTCGTCCGGCTTCTCGCGGAACGTAAACGCCGCCGTATCGATCCCGTGCAGCACGGTGCCGACGATGTTGAGGCCGTCGAGCAGCCGGGCCTGCTCGTTCGAGATGGCGACGAACGGCGCGTCGGGATAGCGCGACCACAGCTTCACTTCGGCGGCGCTTGGCGAGTGATGCAGCGTCTGCACGATCGGCACCGGCGACAGCCGCGCGAACGCGAGCGACATCGGATAGTACGCGGCCTCGTAATGGATGATGTCGAAGTCGGCCGCGCGCTCGACCGCCGCCGCAAGGTTCAACATCTCGTACAGCTCCCACGGCCACATGTTCTCGTCGTGCCAGTACCCGTGCGGGTAGATCGCGTGCAGCTTCGCGGTCGTCGTCGAGTCGGCCGTCGCGAACAGCGTGACGTCGTGGCCACGGGCCACCAGCCCCTCGGTCAGCAGCGACGCCATCGTTTCCACGGATCCGGATTTCGGCGGAGGAATCGTCGTCGCGACGGGTGCGATGTGGGCGATCCTCATCGAGATCGGTCTTCTGTACAGAAGGTTCTTCGTGGTCTTCGTGTGCTTCGTGGTCTTCGTGTTAGGTCGTCTACCGTGAGCACGCGATCTCCAGCAGCTTCGGCAGCACGCGGCGCGCGTCGAAGTGCTCGCGCGCGATCTCGAGGGCGCCCCGCGAGTGACGATCGTAATGCGTATTGATGCGGTCGACACCCGCCATCGCCTCGTCGAGCGTCGAAAATGCGAGCAGTCCGTCGCCGGACGGCAGGTGAGCGGTCCAGCCCGTGTCCTGCACGAGCGCCGGGCGGCCGGCCGCCAGATAACACTCCGTGCGATCGCTGAACCAGCCCGAGCGGTTGGCGACGTAGGTGTGCTTCGCGACGCCGAACTCCGCCTTCGATCGCTGGATGAACGCGCGATACTGCTGCGGCGTGCGCGAAACCGCCATCGCATCGACCGTATCCCACCCGTGCTGGCGCAGCAGCGTCTGCGGACCGTTGATGGCGAGCTCGAAGCGCTGCGCCGCCCGCGACGGCAGATCGATGAACTTGACGAATTCCTGATCCTTGTTGCCGCCGACGTCGGTGAAGCTCTCGATCTGCCACGTCATCACGGTCGTGAAGAGATCGCGCGGGTTCACGTCGGTCCGCCAGTCGCCGAGCGTAATCGGCTGCCAGGTCTTGTGCCACCGGAACTCACCCGTCGGAATCGGTGACGCCGGCGTGCCGATGTTCGCACCGAACGTGAAGAGATGATCGAATCGCTTGAAGAACTCGACGTACCACGGCTCGGCCTTGGCGATCGCGAGCTGCGTGAATGCCGGATCGGAATCGATGAATACCTTGTGCGGAATGCGCGCGTACTCGTCGCGCCAGAACCACGATCCGCCGGAGAGGTTGATGAACAGATCGGCGCCGGCGGCATACTCCCGCACGTCGTCTCTCGTGCGCCCGTGGTAGCTGCCGTCGTAGTTCACGAAGGACCAGCTGTTCTCGAGGCCGAATGGCTCGAGCGCGTTGTTGATGTAGGTGGTTCCGTAGCTGGGATCGGTGGCGCGCGTGTTCTGCACCGGGTCGTAGACGCATTCGCCCGTGTCCTCGATGTAGAAAACGTCGTGCCCGAGCGCGCGCAGGCCGAGCAGGTACATCAGCGAGCACCACGTCACGCCGCCGAATGGATATCGCGCGACGATGCCCGCGAAGAGAATCCGCATCAGGAAACGCGCCACCACGGAGGACACGGAGGACGCGGAGGATCGAACCTGATCGCCAACCAGGCTTGGCCCTCTGTGTCCTCCGTGTCCTCCGTGGTGGAGAGTTTGTCCGTCATCGCCGCGCCGCTCGAATCAGCTCATCGACGCTTTCGGGTTCATCGAGCGACTTGCCGACAGAGAGCCGCGCGCACATGCGGCGGTACAACTGACTGGTTTTCAGCAGCTCTTCATGCCGCCCCTGAGCGGCGATCTTGCCGCCGTCGAGCACGAGGATCCGATCGGCGTCGCGGACCGTGGACAGCCGGTGTGCGATGACGATGGTCGTCCGGCCGGTGCGCAGCCGGCGCAGTGCGGCGAAGACGATTTCCTCCGAGATCGCGTCGAGCGACGAGGTCGGCTCGTCGAGGATGAGGATTGGCGCGTTCTTGAGAATCGCGCGCGCGACGCTGAGCCGCTGGCGTTCGCCGCCGGAGAGCCCGCCGCCCGCCTCGGCGATTTCCGTGTCGTACGTCTTCGCGAGACGCGAGATGAATTCGTGCGCGTGCGCCGCGCGCGCCGCGTCCTCGATCTCCTGCGGCGTCGCGTCGAGGCGGCCGTACCGCAGATTGTCGGCGATCGTGCCGGAGAACAACACCGGGTCCTGCAGCACGATCGCGATCTTGTCGCGCAGCGATCGCACGCGGTACTCGCGGACGTCGATGCCGTCGATGAGCACGCGGCCGCTGCTTGCGTTGTAGAACCGCGGAATCAGGCTGACGAGCGTTGTCTTGCCGGCGCCGGTCAGCCCCACCACCGCCACCATCTCGCCCGGCTTCGCGCGGAAGTTGATGTCGTGCAGGACGTTGGTGCCGTCGGGATAGCTGAAGCCGACGTGCTCGAACACGATGTCGCCCTTCACCGCGGCGGCTTCGATGGCGCCGGGAGCGACATTGCCTTCAGCGGTTTCCGGCAGCAACGCGAACATCGCGCGAACTCGCTTGGCGCCGGCGAGCGCGCCCTGCAGATGCCCCGTCGTATGGGCGATGGCCGACAACGGTCCGTACACCGCCGCCAGGTAGTTGATGACGACGATCAATTGACCGACGGTCAGGCGGCCGCGCATCACGAATGTCCCGCCGACAATGACGACGAGCGCCGTGCCGAAGATCGTGATCGTGCTGACGACGACCGAGAAGAGTGACGACTGCCACGTGATCGCGATCCGCGCGTTCATCGTCGTCTCGCCGGCGGCGGCGTATCGCTGCAGTTCGTGCGGTTCGCGTGCGAAGCTCTTCACCAGGCGGATCGCGCCGAACGTTTCGTACAGCCGCTCGAGAAGCTTGGTTTCGAGCTCCTTGACGCGCTCTTCGCGGTTGACGAGCGTCGACGTGTAGTACCGGAGACAGAGGTACATGAACGGCACGACCGCGAGCGACAGGAGGGCGATCGTGACGTTGAGCCACAGTAAAACGCCGAACATCACCGCGAGCGACGTGATGGAGGTGGCGAGCGGAAAGATGCCGCTCATGACGAGGTTCTCGATCGCGTACGCGTCGACGTCCACACGATAGACGGCGTCCGCGGTGCTGGTCGTGATGTGATGGTGCAGACCGAGCGCCGTCAGATGCTGAAACAGCCGGCCGCGGAGGTCGTACACCATCCGCTGGCCCGCGTCGACCTGCACCTGCGTGCCGTACGACGACACGAACTGATTCACCACCTGCAGCACGACGCCGGCGACGACGACGGCGACGAGCAGCGCGAAGCGATGATTCGCCATCGTGGCGATCCAGGGCGCCACGCGCGGCGGAAACGGTTTGCCGCCGAGCACATAATCGATGACGATGGCGAGCGGCCACGGCTGCAGCGCGCCGAGTCCAATCTCGGCCAGCAGCAGGAACGACAGCAGGACCACACGCCGCCGGTACGGCTGCAGGAACGACAGCGTCCAGCGCAGCAGGCCGGGCTGGGCGTTCGCGCTCATTCCCCCACCTTCTTCGCCGGCCCGAGGCGGCGAGGCGGCACGAGATTCGGCGCGATGTTGGAAACGATGAGCGGGACGATGCGGTCGTTGCTCGGGTCGGCGACGTAGAGCCAGCCGCGGCGCGGACCCGTGGTCGCGTACGCCACGCGCGACGGCGCGCCGAACGCCTGCCGTCCTTCTTCGCTCAGGTCGCGGATGATGCCGTCGGGACCGACGGCGCGGACGTGCCCGTTGTAGAAGTCGGCAATGAAAATCGTCACGTTGCCGCCGGGCTCGGGCATCACCGCGACGCCCGCCGGTCCGGACAACATCGCGCGCGTCGCAGGACCTTCGTCGCCGCCCGTGCCCCAGCGGCCGTTGCCGGCCACCGTCGTGATGATGTGCGTCTTCGCGTCGACCTTCCTGACGCGGTTGTGATGCATGTCGGCGATGTAGATGTCGCCGTTCGGCGCAATCGCCACGTCGCTCGGCATGTTCAGGTGCGCGCTGATCGCCGGGCCGCCGTCGCCCACGTCGTCCACGTCGCCCGGCGTGCCGTCGCCCGCAACGGTGTGGATGAAGCCGGTCTTCGCTTCGACCATGCGCACGCGATAGTTCAGCGTGTCGGCGATGTAGACGTCACCGTTTGGCGCCGCCGCCACGGCGCTCGGCGTGTTCAGCGCCGCCTGGGTTGCCGGCTTCTCGTCGCCGTCGTAGCCGTTTTCCCCCGAGCCCGCGATCGTGGTGATCACCCACGTCGGCTTGTCGACGCGGCGGATGCGATCGTTGTGCGAGTCGGCGACGATGAGGTCGCCGTCTGGCGCGATCGTGACGCCGTCCGGCGTGTCGAGCTGCGCCTCGAGCGCGGGGCCGTTGTCGCCCGAGAAGCCGCTGCCGAGATCGTGGTTGCCGACGATCGTCGTGATGACGTTCGTTTTCGGATCGATGCGGCGGATGACGTCGTTGTTCGAGTCGGCGAAGTACACGTCGCCGTTCGGCGCGGCGACGATGCCATTGGGTGTGTCGAGCCAGGCTTCCACGGCCGGCCCGAAGTCGCCCGCATAGCCTTTGCGGCCGCCGACCACCGGACCGGTTGCCGCCTCGCGCAGCATGAACGTGCTGACGCCGAGCGACATGATCATGATGACGAAGATGATCGCGCTGCGAAGCCCGTACATGCGCAGCAGCGACGGCGCGACGAGCGGCGGACGCGCGGGACCCGAGCGCATCGCGACGAAGCCCGACCCGGCCGTCACTTTGTCCAGGCCCCGCCCGACGATCGCCGCCGTCTGCGCGGTGCGCCAGACGGCCACCGCGGCGAGCAGCAGCGTGAGCACGGCGGCGATGACGCCGGCGGGCGGCCACCGGAGCGCGACGCCGAAGACCACGCCGGCGAACAGCGCGCCGCCCAGTCCGAGCGCGGTGACGACGCCGAAGGCGGTCGGGCGCAGATGCGTGCTGACACGCAGCAGCGATCGGCCACCGCCGTGGTCTTCGACCAGCGCGCGCACGTCGAGCCACGCCCACCGGCCGACGAAGACGCTGACGTCGCGATCGTCCGACCATCCCTCGTCTATCTCGATCGTGCGCACGGCACGCGATTGGCGCAGCCAGTCGGTGAGGCTCGCGAGGACGCGCTCGGCCGACGTCCACGTGTCGCTCCAGAAGCGGTCCTCGGTCACGCTCCCCGAGATGAGCAGCAGCGCCCGCCACGCTTCGCCGAGCGACGGCCGCGGCCCGCGGCTCCGCTGCCGCTCGGCCCGCGGCAGCGCGACTTCCGGTGGCGACAGCACGCCGCGAATCCGTCCGCGGATGCGCGCCAGTGGCTGGATGAAATGGAGATACGCGACGGTCGTGCGATACCAGAGCCGCGTGAACAGCTTGCGGAAGGTGACGCGCGGTCCGGCGTCGCGCAGCGAATCGACCTCGGAACGCATCGCGTACGCGATGTTCTTCGCGATCGTTGCGGCAATCCCGACCATGCCGCCGCCGAGCAGCATGGCGGCGGCCCACTTGTGATCGCTCGCGGCGACCAGGGCGCCGGCGACCGTCAGGAGGAACGAGATGACCTGCCACCGGATCGAGTGCGGCAGGAACGCGAACGGATGCACGTCGGTCCGGTAGACCGACGGAAACGCCGCTGTCCCCCAGACGCCCGCATTGATCTGCGTGCCCCACAGCGATCGCACGAACGGCAGCGGGCTGTAGATCCGGCCCCGCCACAGCATGCGGCCGTCGAGGAACTTGTCCGGGTGGTGCGCCATCAGCCACGTTTCGCCTTCGCCGTAACCGACCTGCTGCCGCCAGTACGCCTTCACCGACGAGCGATGGTGATGCCAGACGAGCGCCGCTGACCCGAAACCGATCTTCCAGCCCCGCGCCTGCAGCCGCCAGCACACATCCACATCGTCGCCCGCGCGGAGGTAAATGGGATTGAAGCCATCGATGGCCAGCAGCGCGTCGCGGCGGAAGGCCATGTTGCATCCGGGCACGTGCTCGGCGATGCGGTCGTCGAGCAGCACGTGCGTCGGTCCGCCAGGCGCGCGCGCGATGCACTGCGCCATCGGCGGATCGTCGGCCGGCACGACGTTCGGTCCGCCCGAGCCGACGACGTCCGACGTGAGGAACGGCTGGACGAGGAAGGTGAGCCAGTCGCGATCCACGCGCGTATCGGCGTCCGTGTAGGCGACGATGTCGCCCGTGGCCTCGGCCAGCCCGACGTTGCGCGCCGCGCTCAGCCCGCC
Source organism: Vicinamibacterales bacterium (assembly GCA_036004865.1). Lineage (GTDB taxonomy): Bacteria > Acidobacteriota > Vicinamibacteria > Vicinamibacterales > CAVVIG01 > QHWF01. Next base: position 10,999 of record DASYQZ010000190.1, on the reverse strand, counting down.
GTTCGGGATGTCGATGACGCGCACGCGCGGGTGGCTGCGGCCAATCTCGCTCGTGCGATCCTTCGAGCCGTCGTTGACGAGGATGATTTCGTAGTCGGGATACGTGAGCTGCTCGAGCGATCGAAGGTTGTTCTCGAGCGTCTCCGCGGCGTCGTAGGCGCACACGACGACCGAGACGCGCGGCCACGTGCGCTGCCGCTCGCGCGAGAACGGCGCGTCGGCGAACGCGGCCGACACCGCAGCGGCCGCCGGCTTCATCTGGCGGTCGCGATCGACGAGGCCGAAGTTCCAGTCGGTCACCGCATGGCCGCCGCGCCACCACTCGTCGGTCCACGCGAACGCGATCGCGCCGCAGGCGCCTTCCTCGAACGCCGCGCGGACGTGCATCGACATAATCGCCGCCTGGCCCGCCTCGCCCTCGCGAATGCTGTCGCCGCCGGCTTCGCTCAGCAGCAGCGGCTTCTGACTGGCGATGTGCTGCAGCCGCGCGAGGTACGCGCGCAGCTCCGGCTCGCGGTGCAGGTAGACGTTGAACGCGCAGACGTCGAAGAACGAGAGATCGAGGAATTCGGTCGGCGGAAAATTGACGTACGTGAAGAGACTGCCGGCCGCCGTGTCCTTCGCCTCCTCGTACAGACTGCGGAGAAAACGCTCGACGCGCACGCGGCCGTGCCAGCGCACGACGCCCGGCGGAATCTCGTTGCCGAGCGCGAAGATCAGCACCGCCGGGTGATCGCAGAGCTCGACGACTTGCCGAGCGAGCTCGCGCCGGATCGATCGCTTCAACCTGGAGTCGTCGAGAAACGCGACGTGCTGCGACCAGGGCAGCCCGACCATGACGCGCAGGCCGTGCTGCGCCGCTTCGTCCAGCAGATCGCGCCGCGGCGGCGTGTAGGTGCGCACCGTGTTGATGCCGAGCGTCGACATCAACCGGAAGTCTTCGGCGATGCGAGCGCGCGGCGGGAACTGATAGCCGTCCGCGTCCGGTGCGAACGTCCCGTACGTCACGCCCTTGATCAGGAATCGCTGGCCGCCGACCGCCTCCGCGCTTTGCGCTTCGGCGTGTCCCGCCGGAGCCGCGCGCGCCGTGGCACGCGGCGGAGGCGTGATGCGCAGGAACTTGCCGTCCGTCACGATTGGTGCGGACGGCGTCTGTGCAATATCGGGGCGGACCTCGGGATCAGCCTGGAGTGCGGTGCTCACAACTATGGAAGCCGCCCATCTTTTCTGTGCTTGAGCTTCGGGCAGACGCGGCAACTAGGATTGTATCAAGCGTTTGGACGGGTCGGGGCCGATGGGGCAGGTGGGGCTGGTGGGCTGGTGGGGCGGGTGGGGCAGATAGGGCAGGTGGGTCGGACGTCCTTACCCGCCCTACCAGCCCTTACCGGATGCGTACGCTGCCGCTGAACGTCTTGAACCGCAGGCGGCTGTCACCGCCGTTGCCGAGCTCGGCCGTAAACGATCGGCGGCTCGAGCCGTGGAGCGTGAGCGGCACGTCGGAGCTGAGGCGGCCGCTGAACGAGTTGAACGTCACACTTCCTGCGGCGCCGGCGGGCAATTGAACCTCGATATCTCCACTGAACGTGTCGACGTCGATCGTCTGCCGGTTCCGCCAGATCACATCGTTCAATCGCACGCGCGATGAAAACGTGTGGACCTTGTACGACCCTTCGACACCCGTCACGGTCACGGGCGCGCTGAAGACCTCGACGTCGAGGTTCGTGCGACGCGGGACCTTGATGTCGAAATCGGTCTCGACGACGTTGTTGTTGCGGCGATACCAGGAGGTTCGCTCGCGATGATTCGCGTCGACGACCACCGTGTCGCCGTCCTTGTGGACGTCGAGCGTGATGCGATCGAGCTCGTCGCGATCCGCACGGCGCACCGCGTCGACGACAACGTCGGACCGATCGGACCCGGTGATCGTGACGCGGCCCGAGAAGTTCTCGAGCCGCAGCGTTCCGCCCGGGTCCAGGCTCACCGTTCGGCTGACGCGTTCGGTTTGGTGGAAGGCCGCCCTGGTAGTGACCCCAACGAGCGCAAGGACAGCGGCGGCGATGAGGGCGTTTCGCATAGGTCCTTTTGACGGGTTGCACGCGCGAAACGTTCGCGCCTCGCGCGGGTGCTTGCTGCTTGGTGCCTGGTGCTGGTGCCGGGTGCTCGGTGCTCGGTGCTCGAATGCGCCACCCTCGAGCACTCCCACTGCTGATTGCACGGCGCCCACAGGCACGAGGCAGAATCCGGCCGCGACTGACGGCCGACGGGTGTAGCATCGCGCCATTCCGGGCGGCCAAATCCCGAGTGCGCATGTGAGAGAAGTGGAGGTGAACATGCCGCGACTGGCAGCGGTGCTGGCGTCCGTGCTCGTGCTCGCCTCTCCCGCGATCGTCGCCGCGCAGCGGACGACGGGTGAAATCGTCGGGAAGGTCACCGATGAATCGGGCGCCGTGTTGCCCGGTGTCACCGTCACGATTCGTGGGTTGGGCGTCGCCGGTGCGCCGACCACTGTCACCTCCGAGACCGGCGACTATCGATTCCCGGTGCTGCCCGCCGGAACTTACGATGTCGATTACGCGCTGCAGGGCTTCGGCACGCTGCGGCGCGCGGACATCCCGGTGGGCGTCGGTGCGACCGTCACGCTCGATGTCACGCTGAAATTGAGCGCGGTGGCCGAAACGGTCACCGTCACCGGAGAGTCGCCCGTGGTCAACGTCACGGCCACGGAGATGAGCACGAACTACACGAAAGAGTGGACGCAGAACGCGCCGGTCAGGCGGAACTCGTACTTCGACTATCTCAACTCGGCCCCGGGGATCAGTCAGACGTCGTATCGCGGAACCACGACCTCGGCGACGTCGCTCGGCTCGAGCACGAACGAGAATCAGTATCTGATCGATGGTACGAACATCAGCTCGTTCCCCTGGCTGAATACGGACATCCTCGACGAAGTTCAGGTCCTGCAGCTCGGAGCCTCCGCCGAGTTCGGCGGCGTTCAAGGCGCCGTCTTCAACGTCGTCACGCGACAGGGAAGCAACGTCTTTCACGGCGATCTCAACTACTACTACCAGAACGACGCCTTCGTCAGCCGCAACACGACGTCCGACTTCGATCGCGGATGGCCGTACCATCTTGCCCGGTTCAAGGACGTCACCTTCCAGACGACCGGCCCGTTCATCATGGACAAGTTCTGGTTCTTCGGATCGCTCGGCTGGCAGCGGTACGCCGACTCGCAGCCGGGCGTGGATCCAAACTACCCGGGCCAGACGACCACGAGCCGGTGGTTCTGGAAATTCAACTACAACCTCACGCCGAATCACCGGTTGATGCACGGGTATCACGACGACAACGGCATCGGCGGCGGCGCAGTGAATCAGTTCACCGCGCCGAGCGCCGCGACCCAGGGGCGCGGTCACAACCCGACGCCCAACGTCGTGTATACGGGCGTGCTGTCGTCCAAGATGGTTCTCGAAGCGAGATACTCCGGCTTCTGGTGGATGCGATCGGATGGGCCCAACCTCGACGAGCCGACGATCATGACTCGCTACGTCGATGCGGATACGGGCTACATCACCGGCGGCATCTCGGGCTGGGACGAGAGGCGGTCGTATCGATCGGGAGGCCAGGTGAAGTTCACGCGGTACGCCGATCAGTTCCTCGGCGGTGGCCACGATCTCAATCTGGGCGTGCAGTACATCGCGACCGGCGAATCCGGCCTGTTCGGTTCGAACGACACGATCACGACCTACGGCCTGACCGGACGAACATCGTTCGGCACGACGCAGCTTCCGTACTTCACCGGCACCAACGGCCGATGGTTGGGCCTGTATGCCGACGACGTCTATCGTGTTGGCGGACGAACCACGATCAACATTGGCGTGCGATACGACCGGGCCAAAGGATTCTATCCGTCGTTCCCCATGCTCGATCAGTTCGCGCGGCCGACCGGCGTCCTGTCGGCGGCCAACGACGACGTGGTTCATACCGATTCGGTGTCGCCGCGCGCCGGCGTCAGCGTCAAGGTCTCGAACAAGACGGTCCTCAAGGGTCACTACGGGCGATACTACGCGGAGCTGCCGGCAGATTTTTCCGCGATCGTTCCGTCGACCACACCGTCGTCCACCTTCCGATTCGACGCCGCAGGCAACCGGGTCAACTTCACCTCGCAGACCCCTGCGAATCTTCGCGTCGAGCAATCGCGAAAATCTGCGCACACGGATCAGTTCATCGTGCAGGCCGAGCGGGAGCTGTTTCGAAACATCGGGCTTCAGGTGAATTACGTCCACAAGCGAGGCGACGACTACGCCAGCTGGCAGGACATCGCCGGTCAGTACGTCCAGGTGCCGTACGTGGACAGCGTTGGCGCCGGCGCCACCGGCCAGGCGTTCATGGTCTACCGGCTCGTCAGTCCGCCAAACGACCGCATCTTCCTCCTGACGACGCCGTCGGGACTGTTCACGCGCTACAACGGCGTGACGTTTATCGGCACCAAGCGCATGTCCAACAACTGGCAGGGGACGTTTTCGCTCGTGCTGTCGAAATCGGAGGGCCGCATCAGCTCGAGCGCCCGCACCAGCCCGAGCTCGAGTCAGAGCAGCAGCGCCGGCAGTTTCGGCCGGGACGCGGCCGGTCCCAACGATTTCGTCAACACGGAAGGCCGCCTGATCGGCGACAAGCCCGTCGTCGTGAAGGCAAACCTGGTGTACCGCATGCCGTGGCGGGTCATGGTCGCCGCCAACGTGCAGCATCAGACGGGAAGGCTGTGGTCACGCCAGATTCGCCCGAGCGGGCTCGGATTCCCGAGCGCCCCGACAATCAATATGGAGCCGAACACCGGAGATCGACGAGTGGCCGACGTCAACTTCGTCGACCTTCGCATTCAAAAGGACGTGGCCATTCCACGATCGGCGTTGAGGCTCGGCCTCTTCTTCGATGCGTTGAACCTCACCAACAGCGACGCGTTCGAGGGCCTTGGTTCTCAGCTTGGAACGTCTTCAGCGTTCGGCGTGCCGATCAATTTCGTCACACCGCGCCGGATACAGCTTGGTACGAAACTGCAGTGGTAGTCGGTGCAGCCAGAGGAAGAACATATGCGCACGAGGCGAACTCTTGTCATCGCGCTTCTGGTGATCGGGCTGAGCACATCGGCGTCCGCCGGCGATCTGGGCGCGAGCATCGCGCAGGCCGCCGAACAGCAACGGCCTGAGGAACGCAGGCCCTCCGAAAGCCAGCCGATCCCGAAACCCTATTTGTGGACGGGCACCGGAATGTTCGTCGGAGGGATGGCCGTCGGGCTCTATGCCTTCATCCACAACAAGAACGGTCAGTTTCCGGGCGACGACGAGTATTACGCGACGAACCGGGCGCTCGGTGCAGCCGGCCTTCTGACGGCATTCGGAGGCGGAGCGGTCTTGCTTCTCGGCAAGCGCCGCGCGAACCGCTCGCCGATGATCACATTTGGTCCAGCCGGCGTGAAGGTATCGAAGAACATTTCGTGGTGACTCCTTCATGAACGTGACGCCGACGCGCAGGCGTTTTCTGCAGAGCACCGCGGCGATGGCGATGCTGCCGCTGCCGCGTCGAGCCGTGATGTCGAGTGAAGGGCAGATCGCCCGGTCCGGAGCGCGCGTCCGCGCACGCGAGCTCGGCATCCGCTTCGGTGATCTGCCGACGGGGCCATTGAACGCGATCACGGACGTGGCCGGGATCCGTGTGGGTCACGCGACGATCATCAAAGGCGACGGGCCGGGCGCGGTCGGCCAAGCACCAGCGCGCACGGGCGTGACCGCGATTCTTCCACACGATGGAAACATCGCGCGCGAAGCCGTGACCGCCGCCATCTACGATCACAACGGCAACGGCGAGATGCTCGGCTCTCTTCAGATTCGAGAGGGCGGCTTCATCGCCTCGCCGATTCTGATCACCGGCACGTGGAACGTCGGGCGCGTCTGGGACTTCGCGCTCGACTACTTGTTGTCGAAGGATCCCGCTCTCGGCGACGCGTTTCCCTGTCCGGTTCCCATCGTGACCGAAACGTCGGACGCCTCGCTCAACGATCAGCAGAGCCGGCAGATCACGTACGAGGATGTCGCTGCCGCAATCGAGACAGCACAGACTGGACCAGTGCCCGAAGGCGCGGTCGGCGGCGGAACCGGCATGGTCGCCTACCAGTTCAAGGGCGGCATCGGCACGGCGTCGCGCCGGTTGCCGCAGGAGCAGGGCGGCTGGACGGTCGGCGTGCTCGTGCAGGCGAATCACGGAACCAGACCGCTTCTGAGAATCGACGGCGTACCGGTTGGCCGTGAGATTTCTGACCTCTTGCCTGAGGATCGCCTTCCCACGAAGTCCATCATCATCGTCGCGGCCACGGATGCGCCGCTGCTGCCGAATCAGCTCTTTCGAATCGCGAAGCGATGCTCGATGGGCCTCGCCAGGACCGGCGCCGTTTCGCAGCACTCGAGCGGCGACATCTTTCTCGCGTTCTCGACGACGAACCGTCTCTCGGTCGACGAGGGACGGCCGTTGCGTCCGGTGCAGGTTGTGCCCGACGGATTCATCTCGTCTCTCTATCAACCGACCGTCGAAGCCACCGAAGAAGCAATCGTCAATGCGATGACGATGGCGGTCACGATGACTGGAAGAAACCACCACATCGTGCATGCCATTCCGCTCGAGCGCCTCGTCGAGGTCATGCGGCGGTACGGACGGCTCGAGGAACGGCGACCGTGATGGCGTACGCAGCAGGCCGGAACAACTCGCTCACCGATGTTCCTGGCGTACGTGCCGGTCACTTCACGCTCGTCCGGCCCGGCTTGCCCACCGTAGCGCGAAGCGCGAAGGTGGGTGGATCTCCGGTTCGAACGGGATTGACGGCCATCTTTGCTTCTCCTGTGGAAAGCAGTGTGGCGCGACCTGCGGCGATCGTGACGCTCGGGGGGCGGACGGAAATCACCGGACTGAACTTCGTCGACGACTTCGGCTTCCTGACGAGTCCCATCGTCGCGACCGGCATGCGATCGCTGGGGCGCGTGTACGACGCGATGCTCAGTCGCCGCACGCGCGCGCCGCTGGGCTGGCCGCCAATCGTCGTCGGCTTCGATGACGGGCGATTGAGCGACCAGCGACGCGCGGTGATCAGCGAAGAAGATGTGATCAAGGCGTTGGATGACGCTCGCGAGGAGAAAATCGCGGAGGGCGCAATCGGCGCCGCGGCCGGTCTCGTCGCGTTCGGTTACAAGAGCGGCATTGGATCCGCCTCGCGTCAGGTCGTCATCGACAACGGGACCTTCATCGTCGGAGCGCTGGCCATGCTCAATCTGGGGACGCGTGAAGCGCTGCGCGCAGGCGGCTCCCCGGCGGGCCCTCAACCTCCGCTCCGCGGTACGGCGCTGATCATCATCGCGACCGACGCTCCGCTGGACGATCGGCAATGCCGTCGAGTCGCCGCGACGAGCCTTCAAGGTTTGGCGCGGCTGGGCAGCGTGCCGGCTGCGCGCGAAGGACTGGTGGCGTGCGCGATCTCGACCGGTGTGCAACTCACCCGCAACGATCGACGTGCGAGACACATCGAGCTGCCGAGAGCTTCTGAACATGCTGTCGCTTCCGTCGCCGGCGCGGCAGCCGACGCCGCCGAAGAAGCCAGCGCGCGGACGCTGACGACCGTGAAAGCCGATCAGGGCACGGCCGAGTACCCTGCGCTGCCCGCGGCGCGATCGCGACAACTGATGCGGAGCCTCGCGCGGCAATGGGCGTTCGCCGCGGCACTCCTTGGCACGCTGACCGCGGTGTCTGTTGGCTGCTCGGCGTCCAGATCGCAGACGCCTGCGCCCGAAACGATTCTCGTCGGCCAGGTCGTCACGCTCGACCGGCAAGTAAACGTCAGAGAGTGAGGCGACTCGTGCGCAAGGCGTTCACCTTCATCGTCTGTGTGATCGCAGCGGCCGGCACGCTCGAGCGTGCGGCGGCACAGACGGGCGCCCGGAACGGAGAGTGGCGGACGTACGGAGGCGATCTCGGTCACACGAAGTACTCGCCGCTGGACCAGATCAACAAGGAGAACGTCAAGAACCTCCGCATCGCCTGGCGTTGGCTCTCAATCGACGAAGACGTCAAGCGACAGGCGAAGGCGTCCGAGAGTCCCGAGCTGAAGTTTCTCGCGATCCGGACGTACCTTCACGAGACAACGCCGCTCATGGTTCACGGCGTCCTCTACACGCCGACTTCCTATCTGCAGATCGCGGCCATCGACGCGCGCAGCGGCAAAACGCTGTGGAGCTTCGATCCGAAGCTGTACGCCGAGGGACGGCCTCCCGAGCATGGTTTTCTGACGCGCGGGTTGGCCTATTGGACCGACGGCAAGGAGGAACGTCTCTTCTGGGCCGGCGGGCTCTCCCATCTCTTCTCGATCGACGCACGCACCGGAAAACCTGATCCGAAGTTCGGCGCCAACGGACGCGTCGAGCTCACCGACGGCCTGGGACGACCGTTCAACACTCAGATCTATTCGGTCAACTCGCCGCCGGTCATCTGCCGCGACGTCGTGATCATCGGATCGACGATGCCGGAAAATGTGTCGGGCAAGGACGTGCCGCCGGGTCATGTGCGGGCGTTCGATGTGCGCACGGGAAAACAGATATGGATTTTCCACACCATTGCGCAGCCGGGTGAGTTCGGCGACAAGACGTGGGAGAAGGATTCCTGGGCGACAGCGGGTGGCGTGAATATCTGGACGAACATGAGCGCCGACGAGGATCTCGGTTACGTCTACCTGCCGATTGGGACGCCGATGAACGACTTCTACGGCGGCGCGCGGCTTGGCGACAATCTGTTCGCCGACTCACTCGTGTGCGTCGACGCGAGAACCGGGAAGCGTGTCTGGCATTTTCAATTCGTTCATCATCCGATCTGGGACTACGACCCGCCGGGCGCGCCGAATCTCATCGACCTGCAGGTGGACGGCCGCACGATCAAGGCGGTCGCCCAGATCACGAAACAGGGTTACGTCTTCGTGTTCGATCGCGTGACTGGCAAGCCGGTGTGGCCGATCGAAGAGCGCCCGGTTCCTCCGTCGACCGTGCCCGGCGAGCGTACCGCACCCACCCAGCCCTTCCCGACGAAGCCACCGCCGTTCGAGCGATTCGGCGTGAGCGACGACGATGTGATTGACTTCACGCCGGAGCTGAAGGCAGAAGCGCTCGCCATCCTGAAAAGGTACGACTACGGGCCGCCCTACACGCCGCCGACCGAGCGCGGCACGATCGTCAAACCCGGTTACAGCGGCGGCGCGAACTGGTGGGGCGCGGCATTCGATCCGGACACCGGTTACTTCTACGTACCGAGCTGGGCGGCATTTTCGATGGCCGCGATGAAGAAGCAGCCGCCCGAGCGCGAGTTCGTCGGCTACGCGCCCGCCGGGAGCAGCGGCGGGGCCGGACTGGCATGCTGCGTCCCGGGACCGCGCGGGCTGCCGTTGTTCAAGCCGCCCTACAGCAGCATCACGGCGTACGACATGAATCGCGGCGAAAAACTCTGGGCCGTCCCGCACGGCGATGGTCCGCGCGACCACGCGGCTCTTCGTGATCTGAGCCTGCCGCCTCTTGGCTCGCTGGAGAAACCGGGAGGACCGCTGCTGACGAAGACGCTCCTGTTCATCGGCCAGGGACTCGTCTCGTCGAAGTTCCGCGCATTCGACAAAAAGACCGGTGACATTGTTTGGGAGTTCGATCTGCCGGCGAAATCTTCCGCGGCGCCGATTACCTACATGCTCGACGACACGCAGTACATCGTCGTCGCGGTGGGCGGCGGCGATCAGCCGGACGAGTTCGTCGCGTTTACGCTTCCATGACCACGATCGTGCGCGTGGTTCTCTGCGGGCTCGTCGTCCTGCCTGCGGCATCGCAGTCGGCAACCATCACGATTTGGAGCGGGGTCTACACGGTCCGGCAGAGCGAGCGCGGACAGAAAGCCTACGGCCAGTCGTGCAGCTCGTGTCACCGCGACGATCTGAGCGGCAGCGACGATGGCGCGCCTGCGCTGCGAGGGCCGGTGTTCGTCGAGCGATGGAGGGATCGGCCGCTGTCGGAAATGTATTTCGTGCTTGCCGAGAGCATGCCGCAGGATTCGCCGGGAAGCCTGAGCGGGAAAGAGTACGCGGACATCATCGCCTTCATGTTGAGCAAGAACGAGGTGCCGTCCGGGGAGTCGGAGCTCTCGCCTGAGATGGAGAAGCTCAAGCGCATCGTGTTCACGGAAAAACGCAACCCTCGTTAGGCTGATTCGCCTCGAAAAACGCAACCCCGAAATCACGAGAGCACGAAACGGAATAGGTCTTTTTCGTGTTTTCGCGTTTTCGTGGTTGCGTTTAGCGCGGCGCGTCCGGATTCAGCGCGCCTGTGTAAATGGCCATCCCGACAACCGCATCCACGCCGAGCGCGTCGAGGTCATCGATCTCTTTTTGCGTGGTGATGCCGCCCGCGGCCGTCACGCGGCGTGAGGTCGCGCGGCGGACGGTCAGGATCGCGTCGATGTTCGTCCCGCCCATGAGCCCCTCGGTGTCGACGTGCGTGTAGAGGAATTCGTCGCAGTACGGCTCCAGCGCGCGGACGGCATCGACGGCGGTCAGCGGCAGCGCCGTCTTCCAGCCGTGAATCACGACCTGACCGCCGCGGCTGTCGACGGCGGCGATGATACGCGCGCGTCCAATGCTGCCGGATAGGGCGCTGGCGAATGCGAGATCGGGTTCGCCGTTCTTGAACAATGCCGATCCAACGATCACCTGCTGTGCGCCGCTGTCGAGCACCTCGCGCGCGCGATCGGCCGTGCGAATGCCGCCGCCGACGCGGCAGGAGAGCGCGCCGGCGATCTGACGCACGAGACCAAGGTTGTCACCGCGCCCCATCGCGGCGTCGAGATCGATGACCTGCACCTTCGGGAATTTCTCGAACCGCCGCACCCACCGGAACACGTCCTCGTCGCGGATCGCGAGGCGCTCGCCCTGGACGAG
>DASYQZ010000189.1:0-8731 GCA_036004865.1 Vicinamibacterales bacterium | reverse complement strand
AATGACCTCGGGACAGCCGACGCCGCCCTGCGCCACGGTCACGCCCGGGAGCGCCGCCAGTGCCCGCCGTCGCGACGTCGTGTACGCCGCCAGCCGGCGCCCGCCGTGCGGGAAGATGTGGCCGAAGCGGCACGGGATGATCGTGAGCCATGCCGCCTCACGCGTGCGGAGGTCCGGCCGCTCGGCGGCGTACGCCTCGTCCCACCCGAAACGGAACTGGCCGGCGAACGTCGCGCGCAGGTCGACGCATTGCGCGATCGGATGATCGGTGGTCAGGACGATGCGCATGTGAATCTCACTCCGCTCCATCGGGGTGCTCCAGTCAGTCGCGTCGCGTCTTCTGCTCGTCGTTGGGTCGCGCCTCCGTTGAGACGGACTTGAGACGACAGCCGTCCGAATCGGCCCTACTGGGACCACTCGGCGACGGTTGTTCGTGTGGATTGCGTAGGAGGGAGTTGCTCTGACCAAGCGCAGGACGCATACTTGGCCATAGTGCGCGGATTCTAACCCATGATTCTTCAGCAGTTTTATTTGAATTGTCTCGCGCACGCCTCGTACTTGATCGGCGATGAGACCACGCGGACGGCGGCCGTCGTCGATCCTCAGCGCGACATCGATCAATACCTCACCTTCGCCGCGCAGTATGGGCTCCGCATCGCGCATGTCTTCCTCACGCACTTCCATGCGGATTTCATCGCCGGACATCTGGAGCTGCGCGATTTCACCGGGGCGACGATCTATCTCGGTGCGGCCGCCAAGGCCGAGTACGCGTTCACGCCGCTCGCCGACGGACAGTCGGTCGAATTCGGCCGCGTACGGCTGACGGCGCTCGAGACACCGGGACATACGCCGGAATCGATTTCAATTCTCGTGTTCGACCTCGATCGCAGCAGTACCGAGCCGCACGCGGTCCTCACCGGGGACACGCTCTTCGTCGGCGATGTCGGGCGTCCCGATCTGCGCGTCGCGCTCGGCTGGTCGGCGGGCGATCTGGGCGGCCTGCTCTACGAATCGCTGCAGATGAAGCTGCTCGCGCTGCCCGACTCGAGCCTCGTCTATCCGGCGCACGGCGCCGGATCGCTTTGCGGCAAAGCAATCAGCAAGGAGACCGTGTCGACGATTGGCGAGCAGCGGCGCTCGAACTACGCGCTGCAGCCGATGACCAAAGCGGCGTTCGTCGATCTGGTCACCGCCGATCAGCCCGATGCGCCGCCCTATTTCACATACGACGCGGTGCTGAACAGCCGGGAGCGGCCCACGCTCGACGAGACGCTCGAACGCGAGCTGAACCCGATGACGCTCGATCAGGTGCTCGCATTGCAGGAAACGGGCGGTCAGCTGCTCGATACGCGCGACCCGAACGATTTCGCCGCCGCGCATCTCGCCGGCAGCATCAACATCGGGCTCGGCGGTCAGTACGCGACCTGGGCCGGCACGGTGCTCAGCCGCGAGAAGCCGATCGTCATCATCGCGGATCCCGGACGCGAACATGAATCGGCGACGCGGCTCGGACGCATCGGCTTCGATCACGTCGTCGGCTACCTGAAAGACGGACTCGGCAGTCTCGCCTCGCGGCCCGATCTGACGGCGACGACCGAGCGCATCAGCGCGGCGCTCGCCAGCGAGCGTCTGGCGAGCGGCGTTCCGCTGCTGATCGACGTCCGCGGAGAGCGCGAGCGTGGGCAGAAACACGTTGCGGCTAGCATCAATGTCCCGCTCAACCACCTCATCGAGCGTGTAGGGGAACTTCCGACACATCGTCCGCTTTTGCTGCATTGCGCCGGCGGATATCGATCGTCGATCGCCGCGAGCCTGCTGCACGCACGCGGTTTTCGTCACGTCAGCGAAATTGCCGGCGGCATCGCTGCGTGGGAAGCCGCCGGTCTTCCCGTTTCGTGATACAGTCGACGCCGTTCCCCCAACGTCCCGCAGCGATTCCAAAGTTCCCAAACCGATGGGTGAAGTCCCGCTCGCTCGCTTGTGGCAGCTTCCCGACGGCACCTCCTGCCTGCTGTTGAAAGATCCTCGCGCCGAAAACTGGGAGCTTCGCGTCGTTCGTCGCAGCGACGTGCTGCGGACCGAGCGCTTCGGCAGTCCGATCGTCGCGATGGACGAAGCGAAGGTCTGGCGCGCCTCGTACGACCGCACGGTCGAAACCTCGCGCTAACATAGCCGCGTGTCTCGCGCGCTTCTCGCGATGGCGGCGATGCTGGTCGTCGTTGGCTCGCGATCCGTCCTGGCCCAAGGGCCCGACGAATACGTGAGCGTCGTCGACGAGTACCGCACGGGCGATCCGAATACGGCGATTCGGACGCTCGCGCGCTGGGCCGAACGTTCGGTCGAGGATTCGATTCGGCAGTGGGCGAAGCGGCTGCGGCCCGGGCAGATCGTCGCCGCGGTGATGCTGCACACCGAGCTCGGCGCCGCGATTCTCGGTTCGCTTCCTTCCCGAACCAGCCTTCAGTTCGGACACGCGCGGACGCTGCTCGACGCGCTGACGGAGCGCCGCGACGAGCGCGAGCACGCCGACGCGGTCCTGCTGCACTGGTTCCGCTTCGTCATTTCGCTCTACGCCGCCGATGGCCGGCTCGTCGATGCCGAGATCTACGCGAGAGACGCGCTCGGGAGGTTTCCGCGCGATCCGATTCTCATCTTCCAGAAAGGCGCCATTCTGGAAACGGCGCGGTCCACCAACTCGCCGTCGGCGGCGCTCGCGCTGCAGAGAGGACGCCCGCCGGCCAGCGCGACGCGGCAGGAGCAGACGCTCGAGTCGGCCGCCGCCGAGTTTCGTCGCGCGCTCGCGATCGATCCACGCCTGGCCGTCGCCCGCCTGCATCTCGGATGGGTGCACGTCCAGCTCCAGGACGATCGCGCGCGTGAGGATCTGATCGCAGCCCTCGCCGACGCGCGGAACGATCGCGAGCGCTATCTCGCGCATTTGTTCCTCGGTGGCCTGGCCGAACGTCAGAGTCGCTTCGACGAAGCCGCGCAGGAATACGAGTCCACACGGCAGCTCTGTCCGGCCTGCCAGACGCCCTACATCGCGTCGAGCCGAATCGAGATGGCCCGCGGCCGCTCCGAACAGGCGCGTGAGCTCGCGCGTCGGTTTGCCGCGCTCGAGAACGTCGAGGACGATCCCTGGTGGACCTATCGCTTTGGCACGCCGGATGACGACGCGCTGACGTGGCTGCGCGCGGAGGCCCATCGCCCGTGAACAAGAGACCGTGCATCCTGTTCGCGGCGCTGCTCGGCATCCAGCCGCCGCCGCAACCGCAACCGTTCTTCAGCTCGAGCGTCGAGGTCGTCGCGATCGACGTCTCCGTCGTGCGCGGCAACCAGCCGGTGCAGGGGCTCACGTCGCACGACTTCGCGCTGACCGACAACGGCGTGGCGCAGCAGGTCGAGAGCGTGACGATCGATCGCCTGCCGCTCAACGTCACCTTGATTCTCGACAGCAGCCTCAGCCTGATAGGCGACCGCCTGACGCATCTCGTGCAGGCAGGCGGAGCGCTCACCAGCTCGCTGCGGCCCGACGACCGCGCGGCGCTCATCACGTTTTCGCATCATGTGGCGCTGACCGTGCCGATGACCACCGACCGGCAGGCGATTCGGTCTGCGCTGACGAGACTCGAAGCGAGTGGCTCGACGGCACTTCGCGATGCCGTGCATTTCGCGATTCAACTGGATCCCCGCGACCGCGCGCGCTCGCTGCTGCTCGTGTTCACCGACGGTCACGACACGGCGAGCTGGCTGACCGAGGAAGCGGTGCTCGATACGGTCCGCCGCTCGGGCGCGGTCATTCACGCCGTCCGCGTGGAATCGGACAGCTTTCTCGATCGGCTGACACAGGCCGCGGGCGGCAGGACGTGGTCGGCAACGTCCGGCCGGCAACTGCGCGAGCTGTTCACGCGCGCGCTCGACGAAATGCGCGCGCGCTATCTCCTCACTTACACGCCGCGCGGCGTGGACACCGCCGGCTGGCACAGCGTGAAGGTGTCGCTGAAGAACTCTCGCGGCGAGATCACCGCTCGACCTGGCTACTCGCGATAGTTCAGCGCGATGTCGAACGCGTCGAAGTTGCGCAGATGCCGGCTCGCAGGGATGTCGATCGCCCGGTTGGCGAGCATCGGGACGAGTTGCTCCGACCGTCCGCCGTGCGACCGCAGCGGCGCGTCCAATGCCGACAGATCGTGATCCGCGGGACGCGTACCGATGACGGTCTCGCCGTCCGCAAAGACGACGAGGTCGCCCGTGCGATCGGCGGGAAGCTCGAAACGTTCGCACGCCTCGTCGTGAGGAACCGCCAGGTCGATGCCTTTCATGCCGGCGATGCGTCGGGCGATGTCGACCGCGTCGACCTTGTCCGGCGCGGACGTGAGATACACCATCGCGCACGACCCCAGCGATCCGTGATGAAGAACGTACGGATCGGTGATCGGTAGAATCACTCGCGCGGCGCCCGCGCCCAGCCATTCGTCCAGCGTGTCCTGCAGGAACACCGCGCGCGGGACACCGGTCTCGTCAGCTTTCGCACGCATGCCGTGATCGGCGGTCACGACGAGCGTCGCACCCGTTCGATCGATCGCCGCGAGCAAACGATCGACCGCCGCATAAAACCGGTTCGCCGCCTCGTCTCCTGGCTCGTACTTGTGCTGAATGTAGTCGCTCGTCGACAGGTACATGAGATCGGGCGTCGCCGACTCCAGCAGCCGCACGCCTTCGGCCAGCGTTTCTTCGCTCAAGGCGGCGGAATAGACGTCAATGTTTCCAGATCCGCGAGCTTGCGTGGAGACGCACACGCCCCCTGGGGACAACGGCGTATCGATGCCGTGGCCCAGGAGCCGCCGCAGCTTGTCCTTGGCCGTGACGACGGCGACGCGGGCGCCGGCGCGCGAGAACGATTCCAGGATCGTCTCGGCGCGGAGGAACGCCGCATCGTTCATCATGACGGCCTCGCCCGTCGCGCGATCGAGGAAGAAGTTGCCGCTGATGCCATGGACCGCCGGCGCCACGCCGGTGACGATCGACACGTTGTTCGGATTCGTGAAGCTTGGCAGCGCCGCGTCGACCAGGCGGAAGAATTTCGAGCGGACGAGCGATTGCAGATACGGCGCAACGCCCGCGGCAATCGCGCGCTCGATGTATTCGAACGCGGATCCATCGAGACACACAACCACCGTCGGTCGATCGGGCGGGCGGTACGTGCGCCCGTTGACGATCAACGCCGCGGCAGCACGTCCTTGCGAATCTTGGCGACGACGGTAAAGCTGGGATCGACGACGTTCGCGATTTCGTACTCGGCCGCCTGGCCCATGAACGTCTGCGCGCCGCGTTCGGTCATGCCGTAGTCGGTCATCAGCCAGCGCTGCAGCTCCGCCGTGGCAATCTGAAACGCTTCGAGCAGCGGGCGCGCGCTGCCGAGGACCATGATGTGCGTCTGATTCTCGAGCCGCGGCCAGCCGATGGTCTTCTTCTTGACGAGATCGACCGTGAACTCGACGTCCATCGAGGTCTCGAGTCCGGTGCCTGCGACCTCCCCCTCGCCTTGACGCGCGTGGCCGTCGCCGAGGAACAGCAGCGCGCCCGGTTCGTTCACCGGCAGCATCAACTTCACGCCGGCGTTCATCGACGCGTAGTCCATGTTGCCGCCCCAGGCGCCGGGGGTCGAGGTTGCAATCGCCTCTTTGCCGCGCGGGGCGACGCCGACGCACCCGAGCATGGGCCGTAACGGCAGCTCGATGCCGCCCGGCTGGACTTCATTCTGATCGAGCCGGGCGACGCCTTTCGCTTTGTCGATCGTCCACGTCAGGCGGCGCGCTTCGCGATCCGTGCGCGCGCCGATCGCCTGCGGCGTCGTCGCGTACGGCGACAGCAGGCTGGCCGAGTACGCCATCGTCCGGTTCGTCTCGATTTTTTCGAGCGTGACCACCAGCACGTCGCCCGGCTCGGCGCCTTCGATGTAGAACGGCCCGGTCTGCGGATTGGGACCCATCGCGACCGTCTTCCCGTTCCAGTCGACGCCGCCCGCGTCGATCGTCTTCGTGACGACGCGATCGCCCGGCTTGATGCGCAGCGCCGGCGGATGCGCCGCCGACCAGGTGTTGTAGAACTGCGTCGGCGTGAAGCGATGCGTCTCGGCTCGAAGCTCGACACAGGCCGCCGCCAGGCCGGCCGCGATCAACAGCAGCGTCGTTTTCATCGTCATATACTCATCGATCCGAGGACGCACGATGCTCACTTTTTTCGACGACTTGCGCGCCGACATCACGTACGGCGTGCGATGGCTGCGGCGATCCCCCGGGTTCGCGACGGCGGCGATTCTCTCGCTCGCGCTCGGCATCGGCGCGAACGCTGCGATCTTCAACCTGCTGAACGCGGTGCTGCTGCGCGATCTGCCGGTCCGCGATCCCGGCGAGCTTCTGGTCCTGGTGACCCGTGACGCGGGACGCGAAGCCGATCGCAGTTTCAGCTATCGAACATTCCAGGCATTCCGGCGCGACACACGCACGCTGTCGGATCTCGTGGCCTCCGCGTCGACGCGGATGAACGTCGATCCTGGAAACGCCCTCGGTCAGGCAATGCCGCCCGCCGCCGGCCAGATGGTCTCGGGCAACTACTTCGCGGCACTCGGCGTCCCGGCCGCGATCGGCCGGACGATTCTGCCCGCCGATGATGATCAAGCCGCGCCCTCTCCGGTCGCGGTGCTGAGTTACGGGTACTGGCAGCGTCAGTTCGGCGGCGATCCGGCCGCCGTTGGCCGGACCGTCCGGTTGAACGGCTATCCCTTGACGATCGTCGGCGTGTCGGCGCCGGAGTTCTTCGGCACGCACGTCGGCGAAGCGATCGACATCTCGGTGCCCATCGCGCTGCAGCCGCAGGTCAACGCCGCCTTCGGCGCGTCGCTCATCTCCGGCATCGGCGCCGAGGATTACTGGCTGGAGTTGATGGGACGTCTGCGCGCGGGCACGGCGGCCGCCGCCGCGCAGGCGGAGCTCGACGGAATCTTTCAGCAGATTCTGCCTGACGTGCTGAGGAACGCGGGCCCGAAAGCGGCGCTGATCGGCCATCCGCACGTGCAGGTCGAGCCGGGCAGCAAAGGCCTTTCCGAATTGCGCCGGCGGTTCTCGCGGCCGCTGAGCGTGCTGATGGCGGTGGTCTGTCTCGTGCTGCTCATCGCGTGCGCGAACGTCGCGAATCTGCTGCTGGCGCGGGCCGCGAGCCGTCGGCGCGAGATCGCCGTCCGCGTCTCGCTCGGCGCCGGCCGCGCGCGGCTCGTCCGTCAATTGCTCACGGAAAGTCTGCTGCTGGCGTTGGCCGGCGGCACGGTTGGACTGCTGATGGTCGTCTGGAGCACGCAATCGCTCACGGCGTTGCTCGTCGGATCGAACACGCGCGGGCTCGCGACGCAGCCGGACCTCGGCGTCCTCGGCTTCACGTTCGGCGTCTCGCTCGCCACCGGGTTCATCTTCGGTCTCGTCCCGGCGCTCCGCGTGTCGCGCGTCGACCCGTTCGCCGCGCTGAAGGATGCGGCATCGCGATTCTCGACCGGCGGACGCCGTTTTGGCGTCCGCGGCGTACTCGTCGCAGCGCAGGTCGCGATTTCCGTCGTGCTCCTCGTCGGCGCCGGCCTGTTCGTGCGCACGCTGATGAACCTGCGGGATCTCGATCTCGGCTTCGATCAGGACCACGTGCTGACGCTGCGGCTCGAACCACGCGGCAGCAATCAGAAACGGCCGAACGAGGCGAGGCTCCGCCAACTCTACGAGGGTCTCGTCGAACGCGTTCGTGCGCTGCCGGGCGTGCGCAGCGTGAGCCTCGCGGGATCGACGCCGCTCGGCAACGAGAGCGCGCTGATGATTCGGGACGTCGAGGTTCCCGGCGACACGCGGCGTTCCGGCGAGAACCTGCGGATGCGAATGCTGCAGATCTATCCCGGCTACTTCTCGACGCTGGGCATCCCGATCGTCGCCGGCCGGGATCTCGGACCGGCAGACAATGACGGGAACGCGCCGCAGGTCGCCGTCATCAACGAGACGATGGCGCGCCGCCTGTTCGCGACGCCGGTAACGGCAATCGGACGCCAGTTCGGCTTTCCGGTGAATCGACAGGCGTTCCGGATCGTCGGCGTCGTCGGCGACACGCGCGACCGCGCGGTCCGCGAAGAGGCGGCGCCGCTGGCGTACGCGACCTACGCGCAGACGCCGACGGGCCGCGGCCAGATGACGCTGCTCGTGCGCGCGACCGGCGATCCGCACGCGCTCGCGGCGACCGTTCGCCGCCTCGCGCGAGACATCGATCCGGCGATGCCGCTCACCGAGCCGACGACGCTCGGCGATCGCGCCGCCGCGGCCACGCGTCAGGAGCGGCTCGTCGCGCTGCTGTCGTCGCTGTTCGGCGCGCTGGCGCTGATACTCGCGACCATCGGGTTGTACGGCGTCCTCGCGTACGCGGTCGCCCGGCGTCAGGCGGAGTTCGGCGTGCGGCTCGCGCTCGGCGCGTCGCCGTCGGGACTCACACGATTGATCCTCGGCGAGAGCCTCGGTCTGGTCGTCGTGGGATTGACGATCGGTCTCGCGCTGGCCGCCGCGGCTGCGCGAAGCGTGTCGCACATGTTGTACGGTCTCGCGCCGTTCGACCCGATTGCGTTCGTCGCCGGGTCATCGATCCTCATGCTCGTGGCGGCGCTGGCGGCGTACTTGCCCGCGCGTCAGGCGTCACGCGTCGATCCGAT
>DASYQZ010000188.1:0-10994 GCA_036004865.1 Vicinamibacterales bacterium | reverse complement strand
CAACGGCGGGCAGGTGAGCACCAACGAGTTCCTGTTGGACGGCGCGCCCAACAGCACGCGCGGGCGCTACAACTTCGGGCCGCCGGTCGATGCCGTCGAGGAATTCCGCATCCAGACCAACACGTACGACGCGCAATACGGCCGCACGGGCGGCGGCGTCGTCAACATGACGCTGAAGAGCGGCAGCAACACCTTCCGCGGTCAGTTCTGGAATTTCCTCAAGAACGACCGCTTCAACGCGAACAACACGCTGAACAACTCGCAGGGCGAGCCGAAGCCGCCGTATCAGGCCAACCAGTACGGCGTCACGATCCGTGGCCCGATCGTCCGCGGCAGGACGTTCTTCATGGGCACGTTCGAAGGGCTCCGCGAGCGGGTACCGTTCCCGCAGACGGCGAGCGTCCCGACCGATGCGGAGCGGCTGGGCGACTTCAGCCGAAGCTACACCGATCAGCTCACGCCGCTCGTCATCTACGATCCGCTGACGACGACGTGCAATGCGACGGGGCAGTGCACACGCACGCCGTTTCCCAACAACGTCATCCCCGCCGACCGGATCAATCCAGTCGCGCTGAAGCTGCTGGCGCTCTATCCGCTGCCGACGCTGCCCGGCCAGCGCCTCAATAACTTCGTCAATCCGATCAACAAGGCGCGCTACGACTACGATTCGGAGCTGGCCCGCATCGACCACAATTTCTCCGATGTGAGCCGGATCTTCGTCTCCGCGCATCACAATCACCGCGACGAATTCCGCAGCACGAACGCCATGCAGGGCACACCCGCGAATCAGGGGCAATGGCCGCAGACGCGGATCAACCGAGGCGGCACCGCCGACTGGGTGCGATCGATCGGCGCTCGGACGCTGATCAATCTGCGCGGCGGCTTCACCTGGTTCAGCGAGGACGTCGAGCAGCGCGAGGCGAAGCAGTTCGATCGCACGACGCTCGGATTCCAGAATCTTCCGGGCGCGTACCTGCCTCGCATCGGCCTCGATCAATACAACGTGCCCGGCAGCACCACCACGAGCATCGGCGTCGGCAGCGACGGCCGCGGCACGAGCGATCAGACGGCGAGCGTGCAAGGCAACCTGACGCGGAATTTCGCCCGCCAGACGGTCAAGGTCGGTGGCGACTACCGTCGCATTCGCGCGACGCCCGTCACGTCGGGCGACTACAACGGGTACTTCAATTTCACTCGTGCCTACACTCAGCGCGATCCGAACGCCGGCGACAACGTGAGCGGGAATTCGGTCGCGAGTTTCCTCCTCGGCTATCCGAACAGCGGCCAGTTCGGCGGCGGGAACGAGCGGCGCGCGAGCTGGCACTACACGGCGCTCTACGTCCAAGACGACGTGCGGATCTCGCCGAGGCTCACGTTGAACCTCGGTCTGCGGTGGGATTACGAGAGCGGCGTCGTCGATGCCGAGAATCGTCTCATTCGCGGCTTCGCCTTCGATGAAACGAACCCGCTCGCCGCTCAAGTGCGGACGGCTCCCGGCGCCGCCGAATGTCCTGCCTGTTCGACTCTGAGAGGCGGGCTGTTGTTTGCGGGCGTCGACGGCGTGCCACGCGCGCTGTTCGATTCGGATCGCGACAACATCCAGCCGCGCGCCGGCTTCGCGTATTCGCTGAACGACCGGACCGTGCTGCGCGGCGGCTACGGCCTGTACTACTCGTTCCGCAGCCAGCTCGGATCGCAGAACGGCTTCTTCGTGACGACGCCGTACATCGCGGGCGACATCAACGGCCGCGTCGGCGTCCCCGAGCTCGGGCTGAACACGCTCGCGAATCCGTTTCCAGGCGGGCCGCTCGAGCCGCCGGGCGCCAGCCAGGGGCTGTTGACGCAGGTGGGCCGCGGCATCAGCTTCGACGATCCGACGTTCGAGCTGCCGCACATTCATCAGTACAACGTCACCGTGTCACGTGAAATCTCGCGCAACCTGATGGTCGAGGCGAGCTACGTCGGCAGCCGGACGCGCGGCCTCGCCACGATGACGACCACGAACAACGGGAAGAACATCAACGCGATCAGCGTCGAGAATCAGTCGAGGGGCGCGGCGTTCCTGCAGGCCCAGGTCGCGAACCCGTTCGCCGGCCTGCTGCCCGGCACGACTCGAAACGGCGCGACGATCCAGCGCCAGGAGCTGCTGCGCCCGTATCCGCAGTTCGGCGACATCACCGAGAACTCGCTCGGCGTCGGCAAGGCCTGGTACAACAGCCTGCAGCTCATCGTGCAGAAGCGCGTGTCGCGCGGGCTCACGTTCACCAGCTCGTACACCTTCTCGCGCACGATGGAGCAGGACGAATTCCTGAACGCGCAGGACGTCGAGCCGCTGGCGATGATTGCCGATCAGGATCGGCCGCATATCTGGCAGTTCAACGGCGTCTATCAGCTGCCGTTCGGCCGCGACCAGATGATCGGCAAGAACGTGAGCCCCGCACTGAACCGGCTCGTCGGTGGATGGCAGTTCAACTGGAACTTCAACTGGCAGTCCGGGCGGCCGGTCTCCATGCCCGGCGGCGTCGAGCCGATCGCGGGCACGTCCGCCCGGCTCGCGAACCCGACGCCCGATCGGTGGTTCAACACCTGCTATGTGGATCTGAATGGCGCGCAACAGAAATGTCAGCCGGGCGAGAGTCCCGTGTGGCGTCAGCGCCCGCCGTTCACGCAGCGGACCACGCCGCTCCGGTTTCCCGACGTCCGCGTGCCGTGGAAGGCGACGCTGGACGCGTCGATCTTCAAGCACGTCGAGCTCTCGCGCCGGACGCGCCTGGAGATTCGGGTCGAGGCGTTCAATCTGACCAATACCGTGATCTTCGCGGGACCGAACACGACGTTCAACGACGCGAACTTCGGCAAGATCCCGGAGCCGAGAGGATCGGTGTACTTTCCGCGCAACGTGCAGCTCGGCGCGAAGCTGTCGTTCTGATCACGAAAATCACGGAGTTGACGGAGTAACGGTTTCAGCCTGGGAGGAACGGAGGCACGGAGGAACGGAGGAGCGCGGTTCGACGGGCCGGCCTGCGTAGCAGGCCGGCTAATATCGCCGGATCGGATCGGGGATCATGAACAGCCGCGCGCTCCAGGGCTGTTCATGATCCCCGATCCGATCCGGCGATATGCGTCGCTTCGCGACGCCCGTCGAACCGCCTCCGTTGCTCCGTGTCTCCGTTGCTCCCGAGTTGAAACCGTTGCTCCGTGCTCCTCCGTTTCCTCCGGCGCTCATTCCGCGCGCAACGCGATCATCGGATCGACCCGGGTCGCGCGCCGCGCGGGCACGAGCGTCGCGACGAGCGAGACGATCGTCACGACCGCGGTGACGACGCCGTACGTAAGCGGATCGCGGGCGCTGACGCCGAACAGCGTGCTCTGAATCCCGTTCCCCGCGACCGCGGCGATCGCGAGCGCGAAGCCGATCCCGAAGAACAGACCGAACGCGATCTGCACGACGCCCTGCTTCAACACCATCCGCAGGATGAGATTGTCGTTCGCGCCGAGCGCCATCCGGACGCCGAACTCCTGCGTCCGCTGATTGACCGCGAACGACATGACGCCGTAGATGCCGACCGACGCCAGCACCACCGCCACGAGGCCAAAAATGGAGAACATCGTCGCGATGATCCGGTTTTGCCCCACGAAGCCCGCGATCTGGCTCTTCGGCGTGCCGACGAAGTAGAGCGGCAGATTCGGATCCGCTTTGCCCACCTCGCGGCGCAGCACGTTCGCGAGCGCCTCGGCCTGCACGCCCGGACGCGGCCTGACCACGACCGTCGCGAACTGGCTGATGAACGGCCCCGGCGCGGCGGGACCCGCCGCGTTCGAGTAGAACGGTACGTAGTATCCGGTCTCGTCGACGCCCGGGTTGTTGAACGGTCCGAGCATGCGGACCGTCGAGACGACGCCGACGATCGTGCGCCACGGACCGGGCTGCGTGCCGTTGGCGACGACGGACCGGAACCGCCGGCCGACTGCGCTCTCGTTGCCGAAATGTTTTCGTGCGAACGCCGCGTTCACGATCGCGACCGGCAGCCGTGAATCCAGATCGTTCTCGTTGAACGTCCGTCCATCGAGGAGCTTCTGACCGGTGACGCTGAAGAACGTGCCGGTGACCTGCTCGAAGTTCGCGGTCGGTCTGTCGCGATTCTCCTTGTACTGCTTCCCGTCGATCTCGATCGGCGCGGTGCCGGAGAACACCATGCGGAAACGATTCGTGAGCGCGACCGCCTCGAACTCGGGGTTGGCGCCGAGCTCGCGCGTCAGGCGGTCGTAGAACAGCTTGCGCGCCTCCTGCGACGGGTAGTCGCCGTCCATCAGCCCCATGCGTGCCGACATGACGCCGCTGGTGTCGTACCCGAAATCGATCGTCTGCTGCTTGAGGATCGACTGCACCTGCAGGAGCGATCCGATGAGCAGCACGCACGTCACCACGATCTGGAACACGACGAGGCCGCGCGAGATGAGCATCATGCGCCGGCTCGTCGCGCCGCGCCCGCCGTCGCGCAGCACGGCGTTCGAGTTGGCGCGCGACGACATCCACGCCGGCAGCAGGCCGGAGAGGACCGCCGCGGCCAGCGTCGCGGCGACCGTGAACGTCAGCACCAGCGAGTCCACGTCGAACGTGATCCAGGAGGGCGGCGGGTTTTCGAGATTTCGAACGGTTGTCGACAGCCAGTCAATCGACAGATACGCGAGGCCGATGCCGACCACCGCGCCGAGCCCGGCGACGAGCAGGCTCTCGGTGAGCATCTGCCGAATCAGCCGGCTGCGCGTCGCGCCGAGCGACGAGCGGACCGCGAGCTCCTTCGCGCGCAGCGTCGCGCGCGCGAACTGCATGTTCATCACGTTGACGCACGCGATCAGCAGTACGCCGACGCAGAAGCCGAGCATCGTCAGCAGCGTGCCGCGGAGCGGACGCGGCGTGAACGCGTCGATCAAGCGCTGCACCTGGCCGGTGTTGAACTGCTTGTTCGTCTCGGGGTAGGCCGCGGCCATCCGCTTCGCGATCGCGGTGAACTCGGCGTTCGCCTGATCGAGCGACACGCCGTGCTTGATGAGACCGATCACCGCCGGGTTGATGGCTCGCGGATCCTTGCGCGGGAGCGGCGGGAACTCGCTGTAGAGCGGCAGCCACAACTGCTCGTTGGTCGGAAACGCGAAGCCCTGCGGCATCACGCCGATGATCGTCGCCGGCTTGCCGTTGATCCGCACGCCCTTGCCGACGATGTCGGGCGAGCCGCCGAAGTCGCGCTGCCAGATGCCGTACCCGAGCAGCGCGACTTTTTCGGCGCCGACCTTGTTGTCCTCGGCGGCGAAGTCGCGGCCGAGGATCGGCGCGATGCCCAAGATGCGCAGAAAGTTTTCCGTCGTGTAGGCGCCCGTGTAGCGCTGCGGCTGACCGTTGACCGTGACGTTGACCGTCGATCCGCTGAGGTACGCCGCCACCATCTCGAGCGACTGCTGCGCCGGCAGCAGCTCCTCGTAGTCCATCGCCGAAATCTGTCCGTTGAACCCGAAGAAGTTGGCGCTCGACGGATCGATGAAGTTCGCGCTGACGAGACGCTCGGCATTCGGAAACGAAAAGCCGCGGAGCATCACCCCGTTGACGACACTGAACATCGTCGTGACGCCGCAGATGCCGAGCGCCAGCACGATGACTGCGAGGGCGCAGAACGATTTCTCCTTGACGAGCACCCGCACGCCGATTCGGAGGTCGCGAACGATGTTTTCGAGGATCATGGGAATAAACGCTCGAGCGCGTTGCGGAATCAAGCTCTCCACCACGGAGGACACTGAGGACGCGGAGGAAAATCCTGTTTAGTACAGGTTTGAACCTCCTGTCCTCCGTGTCCTCCGTGGTGGCGATTTAGTTTTGCGATGGTCTCTTAGACGATGGCGGCTACGTAAATTGTTCTACGCGTTCGGTTTCGCAACAACTGACCGCTATCGAAACTGCACAGTCATGCCACCCGCTGCCTGCCACATCTTGAATCGGTTCGTGGCATCGGCGGATCCGCCGTGCAGGTAGCGGACGCTCGCGCGCGCGCCGAGACGCGGTGAGATCGGAATCCACGCGCCGGCGCCGGCGCACGTGACGCCGCGCGCCGAATCGACAGGGAAGATACCGGCGATGTCCGTGCTCGTGACGTGAATCAGGCCGGCGCCAATCATGACGTACGGGCGCACCCGCGGGGACCAGCGCTTCGGCAGCGTGAGGACCATACCGCCGGTCGCCGTGATGATGCGGCTCGATTCGATGAGGTCGTGCCCGGTGAATGCCGACGGCGTCCACGACACTTCGGCCTCCGCGCCCACCATACCGTCGGGGAGGAACGTCACGCCGGCGCCGTACGATGGGTGAGGGTTTGAAACCACATCGTCCAGATCGAGAAAGCCGGTCTCGGTGCGCCCGCTCACGCCGATGAACGGGATGAGCAGCCAATCCGCGCCGGCCAGTCGAGGGCTCCCCACCACCGCGGTCAGCAGAAACGTCCAGACGCGAAGTCGACTCATGTGACGAACAGCTTGACGAACGTTCTCGCGAACGGCGAGACCATCACGTCGCCGGCCGCCATCGGGAACGCGACGCTCAATCCGCCGCTGTTGGCGAGGAGGATGAGCGTCAGCCGCCGGTCGGGCACCTTCAGGTAGAGCGCGGAGTACTGCGACCATTGGCCGTAGTGCCAGACGAGACGCACGCCGCTCTCCTGCTGGACGAACCAGCCGAGACCGTACGGCAGCGTGTCGCGAAAGGTCGTCGAGATCGCGTTGGTCCAGGCTTGTTGCTGCGAGCTGCGGCTGATGAAGACGTTCGCGTCGATCGCGGCGTCGTACTTCGCCAGATCGACGACGTTCGACAACAGACCGGTCGCAGCATTCATGTCTCGTGGCGGGTAATCCGAGCGGCTCGCGCCGCCGCGCGACACCGTGTAGGGAAGCGCGAGGCGCCGTACCGCGGCGGCATAGCGCGCCAGCGACGCCGGGTCGAAGAGCGCTGCCAGCGTGGGAGTCGGGCGCTCGAGATCGTGTCCCGGCACCGAATCGATCATCGCGGCGCGGTCGAGAATCTCCGCAGCCAGCGCCCGGCGGAACGGCCGCCCGTGGCAGGCGGTGACGACGGCTGTGAGCGCGAAGAACCGGTCGCCGTCGTACCGAAAGATGGCGCCGGGCGCTCCCTGCGACGTGTGGGTCAGGACGTGGCGGACCGTCGCGTCAGGCTCCGGAATCGCGGACGAGTAGCGCGCGATGCGCTCGTCGAGCGAGAGCGTCCCGCGCTCGACGCACTGCAGGAGCAGCGTCGACGTGAACGTCTTCGTCAGTGAGGCGACGTGATAGAGCGTATCGGGCGTCGCCGGAATCCGCGACTCGAGATCCTCGAAGCCGAGACCGCGCAGCCACACCGTGCGGCCATCGCGAAGGATGATGCCCGACAGGCCGGGCACGTGCGCGATGCGCCGCAGCGCCTCGACGTAGCGCTCGAAGAGCGCAATCGCATCCGCGTCGTCGGGAGACGCGACTGTCGGTCCGAGTATGGCCAGCGCTGTGAACAGATTGACGGAGACCAGGACTCCGCGCGTCCGCATGTCGCGCTAGTTGTAACACTCGCGAGCGCCTCAGGTGCCACTGAAAGTCTACGTGGTGCGTCCCGAATCCAGACGCGTGCGGCGCGAGCAGCAGCCCGCGGCGCGCACCGCATCATCCATGGCGCGGCGGCAATCTTGCAGCCGCGCACTCGGCTATGCGACCGAGTGTGTTCGCGCTGATGGCGGTGCTGGCGCTTACGCCGGCTTTACAAGAACGTCCGGAACCACCGAAGGGCTGGTTTTGTTCGAACGCGCCGAACGCGCCCAAGGATCACAAGTGCGACTGTCACCGAGAGTGCGTGAAGCCGCCGCCCGGCAGCGACGCGCCGGCGACGGTCGTCGAAGATCCGAAGTGCAAGGTCTACTGCCACAAGGATCACTGCGCCTGCCCGATCAAGTGCGGACCGACCACGTGAGTTAGGAATTCAGAATTCGGAATTTGGAATTCTGGCGCGAATTCCGAATGCCAAATTCCAAATTCCTCATTCTTAATTCGGCGGCGGTTTCTCGACGCGATCGATGACCAGTCCGTCGACCGGACCGGTCTCCGGCACTAGCCGCAGCCCGAGCTGTTCTTCGAGCGCCGCGAAGGTCGTGGGCCCGACACCGAATGCCTGTGGACCTGGCGGCCGCGAGTCGGGCGTCCATGTCGCGTCCAGATCGAAATGTCCGGCGAGCCCCGTTCGATTCCGGACAGGGCGGCCCATGATTGGCGACAAGCCGTGGTCGGCCAGTTCGTCCATCGTCAGCCATCGCGCGGCCAGACTTCCCGGTCGTGATTGCGCGCCGCCGCACATGACGGGTGGCGGCTGGCTCGCAATGTAGGGACCGGGAGGCGGCGCGGCGGCTTTGCCCGTGCACGCCGACGGCGTGACCCGCGGTCCGAGCGCGCCGTCGCTCCGAGCCAGGACGAGCGCATAGATCGGAATTTCCCTCGTCTCCCGATGCGCGATCAGATTGAACCGATCGGCGAGGAGCCTGCGCACCATCGACAAGATCTGATCGTTCGAAGGGTTCCCCTCGGCCCTGGCTTCGATGTCGAAGCGATCGACGCGGAGCCAGCCCGGTGCTCCCCACAGGCGGCCGATCGGAAGCCGATACGCAGCCACGATCACATTTTGCAGCCTGATGTTCTTGACGGCGAATCGGCCATCGGGCCCGATCGTCCATGGGTACGACTTCGAATCGTCCGACGTATTCGCGGTGACAGACGCAACAGCGAACGCTGGGCCGATCGCGTCAGCAGCCGCCGACTGCGCACGTAGGCGCGGAGCACCCAGCATCCCGACAGCAACTGGCCCGGCGATCGCGACGGCCGCGGCTCCGGTCACGAGAATTTTTCTCCACGTGTTCAGCGTCGCTCCTGCATCGTTCTTCATAATCTGCTCGATTCGTTTCTTGAGGTCGGATCCGGTCACGCCCGACACGCACGCCAGCGGCGACTCGATGTAGAACTGACAGATCTTGAGAATGCTCTCCGCGTACACGCGCGGCTCGCTGCCCAATCGGATGACTTCCGCATCGCACGCGCGTTCGCGCTCGTCGACGAGCCGCGCGCCGATCCACCACGCCAGCGGGTGAAACCAGAACAGCGCCTGGACGAGCATGTGCATGGCCGCGGCGAGATTGTCGCGGCGGCGAACGTGCGTCAGTTCGTGCGCGAGGATCGCTTCCACCTGGCGATCATCGAGATGCTCGGCCATGCTGCGCGGCCACAACAACACCGGGTTCCAGATGCCGAACACGCCCGGTTCC
This sequence comes from Vicinamibacterales bacterium, assembly GCA_036004865.1. Lineage (GTDB taxonomy): Bacteria > Acidobacteriota > Vicinamibacteria > Vicinamibacterales > CAVVIG01 > QHWF01. The sequence continues at coordinate 1,659 of DASYQZ010000188.1, read as the reverse complement.
AGCGGCGTGTCGGACGCGACGAGCGCAATCGGGCGCGGGATGCCTGCGGCTGTCTCGAGACGGCGAAGCATGTCGAGCTCGCGACCCTCTGCGATCGGCACTGCCGCGCGAACGACTGCAGCCAGCCGCCGCCAGCGCGCCGCCCACGTGAGCAGCATCGCTGCGCATCCGATGATCCACGCCGCCAGCAGCAGGATGGGCACCGCGACGCCGAACGCGGACGTGGTGGATGCGAGCGCCGGCCCTGAGAAAGGCTGGCCGATCGCGTCCCAGGCATCGGCGACGACCGCGAGCTGCGGTGTCGCGATCGGGACCGCCGCCCGCCAGCCGATCTGCGCGCCGATGGCGACGAGCGCCGAGAACGGGACGAGAAACTTCGCCGACGCCGCGAGCCACAGCGCGTAGCGCACCTGCGCGCGGTTCCGTCGCAGCGCCAGCGTCAGAAGCGCCACGACGGCGGTGACGAGCGTCGACTGCCACAGATGATCGGCGAGGAGCGCGGTCATTTCGTCTTCTCCTTTTTCGCGAGCCTGCGCAGCGTTCGCTTCGCTTCGTCCACGTCCTCGAGCGTGAGCTTCCCGGATTCGATCAGGTGGGCGACGACCGGCTGAATGCGGCCGCCGAAGAAGCTGAGGAGCTCGTCGATCAACCGGCGGTGCGCGGCGCTGCGGGAGATGGCGGCGTCGAACACGTGCGCGTTGCCGATCTTCTTCACGCGCTTGACCGCCTTCTTCGCTTCGAGCCGGTAGACCATCGTCTGCACCGTCGTGTAGGCCGGCCGGTCTTTTTCGGGGAACGCCTCCTGAATCTCCCGGACGGAGGACGCGCCCAGGTTCCAGAGCGCCTCCATGATGTGATGTTCGAGCTTCGTCAGCTTCGGCAGCGCCACGTGTGCTCCTATCAGCGTGGTTAGATCTACTACAAGTGTAGGCACAAACGCAAGCGATGATAACGTGGGCAGCCTATGGACGCATTATTGACGGCCGACGGACTCCTCGCGCTCGCCACGCTGACGTTTCTCGAAATCATCCTCGGCGTGGACAACGTCATCTTCATCTCCATCCTGTCGAGCAAGCTGCCTGAAGGCGACCAGCGGAAGGCGCGCCGCGCGGGCCTCGCCGCGGCGATGGTGATGCGGATCCTGCTCCTCCTGTCGATTGCCTGGATCATCAGGCTGACGGCGCCGCTCTTCACCGTCCTCGGCCGTCCGATCTCGGGCCGGGACCTCATCCTCATCGGCGGCGGACTGTTCCTGATCGCGAAGGCGACGATGGAGATCCATGATCGGCTCGAGGGCGAGGAAGGCCACGTCTCGACGCGGGTCGCGCCCTCCATGTCCGCGGTGATCGGCCAGATCATGCTGCTCGACATCGTCTTCTCGCTGGATTCGGTGATCACCGCCGTCGGCATGGCGGACGAGGTCGCGGTCATGGTGGCCGCCGTCGTGCTCGCCGTCGGCGTGATGATGTTCCTGGCGGAGCCGATCAGCGCGTTCGTCAACCGGCATCCCACGATCAAGGTGCTCGCGCTGTCGTTTCTGCTGCTGATTGGCGTGTCACTCGTCGGCGACGGCCTGGGGATGCACGTGCCGAAGGGCTACATCTATTTCGCGATGGGATTCTCGGTGTTCGTGGAGTTGATCAACCTACGCGTGCGAGG
>DASYQZ010000187.1:0-3812 GCA_036004865.1 Vicinamibacterales bacterium | reverse complement strand
AACGGTTCATCGCGATTCTGATCGAGCACTTTTCCGGCGCTTTTCCGCTCTGGCTCGCGCCGGTGCAGGCGACGGTGCTGCCGATCTCAGACCGTCACCTGGCCTACGCCGCGTCGGTGCGCGACCGTCTGGCGACGGCAGGGCTGCGCGTCGTGCTCGACGAGCGTCAGGAAAAGATCGGATATAAGATCCGGGAGGCTCAGCTGCAGAAGGTCCCCTACATGCTCGTGGTCGGCGACCGCGAAGCGGAAACGGGCACCGTCTCGCTGCGCGAGCGCTCTGGCGGCGACAAAGGCGCGACCGCGATCGACGAGTTCGTCGCGGCCGCGCGTGAAGAAATCGCGCGCAAGGGTCAGGTTCAGGTAACAGCGTAAGGAGGCCTTATCGCTTTCGACAGAAGTCCCCGCCGCGACGATCGCACGCGGGTCAACGAACGCATCCGCGTCCGCGAAATCCGCGTCATCGACGATACCGGCCAGCAGCTGGGCATCATGGCCCCGCCGCAGGCGCTCGTGATTGCGAAGCAGAAGGGGCTCGACCTGGTCGAGATCTCGCCGACGGCGAACCCGCCGGTCTGCCGCATCATGGATTTCGGGAAGTACCAATACCAGGAACAGAAACGCGCACGCGAGGCGCGGCGGCACCAGAAAGTCATCGAGGTCAAGGAAATCAAGTTCCGGCCGAAGGTCGACGAGCACGACTATCAGTTCAAGAAGAAGCACATCGAGCGCTTCCTCGAGGACGGCGACAAGGTGAAGGCGACTATTTTCTTTCGCGGCCGCGAAATGGCCCATCCGGAAATCGGCCGCCGCATTCTCGAGCGGCTCGTGGACGAGTTGAAGGACGTCGCGATTGCCGAGACGATGCCGCGAATGGAAGGCAACCAGATGCACACGATCCTGAGCCGCCGGCCGCAGACCGGCGGCGGCAAGGCGAAGCCGGCGGCGGCCAAGCAGTGACGCGACATCACTCTCTCCGTGGTAGATAGGTTGAACAGATGCCGAAGAAGATCAAACTGAAAACGCATCGCGGCGCCGCGAAACGGTTCAAGCGGACGAAGAACGGAAAGTTTCTGCGGGGGAGTGCGTTCAAGCAGCACATCCTGAGCAGCAAGACGAGGAAGCGGAAGCGGGCGCTCAGAGGGACGACGACGGTGGCGGATGTCGATGCGGCGAAGTTGGCCCGCATGCTTCCCTACAAATAGGGATTTGGGATTTGGGATTCGGGATTCGCATCGGGATTCGGGATTTGGGATTCGCGATAGGGAGTAGACGATGCCGCGCGTGAAACGAGGGACCGTACGCCGCGCCAAACGGAAGAAGCTGCTCGGGCTGGCGAAGGGTTACTACGCCAACAAGAGCAAGCTGTACCGCGCCGCGAAAGAGTCGGTCGACACCGCACTGAAGTACGCGTTCGTCGGCCGCCGCCGCAAGAAGCGCGATTTCCGGCGGCTGTGGGTCATCCGCATCAACGCCGCGGCGCGCGAGAACGGGCTGACCTACGGCCAGTTGATCAGCGGCCTCAAACATGCCGGCGTGACGCTCGACCGCAAGAGCCTCTCGGAGATCGCGATCAGCAGCCCGGCAGCGTTCGCCCAACTCGCGCAGCAAGCCAAGAGCGCGGCAAAGCCCGCGGCGCGCGCGTAAACGGTCGTTGCCCTTGGTCGTTGGTCCTTAGTCGTGAGTCGTTGGTCATTCGTCGTTGGTCCCGACCTAGACTAACGACCGAAGATGGACAACCAAAGACCAAGGACTCACGACGAATGACCAACGACCGATGACCACTCCGCTTCCCAGCCAAGAATCGGTGGCGCATCTCGTCGCAGAGTTCGAGCGTGAGCTCGCGGCGGCGAAATCTGCGCGCGACGCCCAGTCGATCCGCGATCGCTATCTCGGCCGCAAGAACAGCGTGGTCGCGTCGTGGATGCACCAAATCGCGAGCGCGCCGTCCGAAGAGAAAAGGAACATCGGCCGCTACGCGAACGAATTGAAGCAGGCGGTCGAGGCGCGCTGGGCGCAGCACCAGGACACCGCGAAGCTCGCCGACGTCCCTGCAGGCTCGGTCGACATCACGCTGCCCGGCCGAGTGCCGCTCCTCGGACACCGGCATCCGCTGACGGTCGTCCGCGATCAGCTCGAAGAAATCTTCACGCGCATGGGATTCACCGTCGTCGAAGGGCCCGAAGCCGAGGACGAGTGGCATTGTTTCGACGCGTTGAACATGCCGGCGGAACATCCCGCGCGCGACATGCAGGACACGCTCTACCTCGCGACGCCGATCGCCGTCTCCAGGAACGAGCCGGGACGCCCCGATGATCTGCGGACGCTGCTGCGCACGCACACCTCGTCGATGCAGATCCGCTACATGCAGGCGCACAAGCCGCCGATCCGCATCGTCGCGCCCGGGCGCGTCTATCGCCGCGACAATCTCGATCTGACCCACTCGCCGGCGTTTTCTCAAATCGAGGCGCTCGTCGTCGGCGAAGGGATCTCGCTTGCCGATCTCAAGGGCACGCTGCTGGCGTTCGCGCGTCAGATGTTCTCGCCGACCGCGCGCGTGCGGTTCCGCCCGAGCTTCTTTCCGTACACCGAACCGAGCGCCGAAATCGATCTCAGCTGCTGGCAGTGCGACGGCGCGGGCTGCGCGATGTGCAAGAAGAGCGGGTGGATCGAGATGGGCGGCTGCGGCATGGTGCACCCGGCCGTGTTCGAAGCAGTGGGCTACGACGCGGAGCGCTACACCGGCTTTGCGTGGGGCATCGGCATCGAGCGCGTCGCGATTCTCAGATATCAGGTGGAAGACATTCGCTTGTTCTACGAGAACGATCTGAGATTCCTGGAACAGTTTCCGTTTTGAACAACCCTCAGCCGTATGCGTCTCGTTCTCTCCTGGTTACGTGAGTTCGTGGATGTCCCCGCGCCGGCCGAAGAAATCGCCGAGAAGATCGGGCTGCGTGGATTCGAGGTCGCGGCGATTGAACCGCTCGCCGGCGGCGATGCCGTCATCGACTTCGAGATCACCGCGAACCGGCCGGACTGTCTCAGCGTGCTTGGTCTGGCGCGCGAGGTCGCCACCGCGTACGACAAGCCGGTCACGCTGCCGTCGACTGAGCGCGGCGCGAAAATTCCGCTCGAGACGATCGCCGTCGGATCCTCCGATCGCCTGAAGGTGACGATCGAAGACGAGGAGCTGTGTCCGCGCTACGCGGCGGCCGTCGCCGAGGTCAAAATCGGACCTTCGCCCGCCTGGATGGCCGATCGGCTCCACGCCGCCGGCGTGCGGCCGATCAGCACGATCGTCGACATCACGAACTACGTGAACCTCGAAATCGGCCAGCCGATGCACGCGTTCGATCTCACGAAGCTCGCCGGACCCGAAATCCGCGTACGGCGCGCGAAGCCGGGCGAGCGGATCAGGACGCTCGACGGGATCGACCGGACGCTCGAGCCCGACATGCTGGTCATCGCCGACCGCGATCGCGCGCAGGCAATCGCCGGCGTGATGGGCGGCGCGGCGTCGGAAGTCTCCGCCGCGACACGGGCCGTCGCCTTCGAGAGCGCGTACTTCAAGCCGGCGTCGGTCCGGCGGACGAGCAAGCGCCTCGGACTCAAGACGGAAGCTTCATCGCGGTTCGAGCGTGGCGCCGACATCGGCGCGCAGGTCGTCGCCATTCAGCGCGCCATCGCGCTGATGAAACAGATCGGCGCCGGCACGGCCATCGGGCCGGTGATCGACGCCTATCCATCGCCACGCGGTCCCAGAGCGCTGCATCTGCGCCGCGCGCGGCTCGCGCTGCTGCTCGGCGCGTCGGT
>DASYQZ010000186.1:0-16740 GCA_036004865.1 Vicinamibacterales bacterium | reverse complement strand
TCCGAACGCGTAATCCAATCCAACAAATGGAGTGAAGCGCGACGTCAGGCCGCCCGTGGTCAGCGGCACGCTGACGTTCGCGGCGAGCACCCACGTGTCGCCGACGTTCCACTTCAGCCCGGGCACGAGCGTGAGAACGTGAAGCGTCGATGCGTCGGGGGTGAGCCGGATCGTCTCGACGCCGATCAGCCGCGGATGCGGCGCCGTGACTCGGGCGATGTGGCCGAAGCTGTCGAGCCAGCGTCCGAGCACTTCGCCGCTCACCGTCACGCGATTCGTGGCGGCGATGGCGAGTGCGCCGCCATAGTCGAGCTCTCGCGCGAGCCCTCCCACGCTGATTCCTGCGTTCGCGTGCGCCGAGGTGCGGCCGCGCTCGAGCGATCCAATCGCCGCGAACTTCAGCGACGTCGATCCCGCGCCGAGGAGATCCTCCTCCCGGCCCGTCGGCAGCCGCACGTCGACCGCCGTCGCGACAGCCGCGCCATCTTCGTCGAACACGGTGTACTTCGTCCGCACGACCATATCCGCCAGTCCCATGGCCGTCGCGCGTGCGGTCGCCTGCGTGAACACGCGCCCGCGGTACGTGTTCTTACGTGAGCCGTCGAGCCTGAGCGCGATCATCGGCGCGGCGAAACCGATTTCGATCCGCTTGCTGATGCCGACGTTGCCGTACAGCGTCGCGATGTCGGCGTCGATCGCGAGCGTGAGCGCGTCGACGTCGAACGCCGTGCGCTCGTCGACGAACTGATTCGCGGTCGTGACGAGCGATCCGTCGCGCAGGTTTGCGCCGTCGAGCGACGTGAAGCGCAAGTGTTGGAAGGTGAGGCCGATCGAGGCCTGATGCAGGCCGGCGGTCAGGGCGCGCTCGACGAAAAACGGACCGTAGCTCGACGTCGCGCGCTCCACGGTTCCGAGCTCCGGATTCAAGCGGTAGACGAATGCGCCCGAGGACGTCGTCACCGGCAGCGTGGCGAGGTTCGCGCGGAGCGCGCGCGAGATGGTGTCGCTGGTCGCCTGGGCCGCGTCGCGATCGCGCTCGGTGCTGCCCGTCTGGACCGACTGGTTCGTGACGAGGAACGTCAGCACGTCGGCGACCGATTGGCTCCTCGCCTCGCGAGGCACGCCGAGGACGACGAAGGTAACGAGAACGATCGCGCAAGGCCCGCGAGTCCGGCCGTTAGTTGTCATCTTTAATCCTCGTAATCTGCGTCGCGCGGACCGCGCCGCTCGAATCGGTGACGCCGCTCACCTCCACCTGGCGCCGGACCTTCATGTCGCCGCAATCCATGCGCTTCCAGCTCGTGCCGCTGTCGGTGTTGACGGTCCGATTGTTCACCTTGAGCGTCAGGTTCGGACACTTGCCGCTCACCGACGACACGTCGCCGCTGAACTGCACCGACTGGCCACCGCTCGGTGGCGGCGGCGCAGGCGCAGGCTGCGGCTGCGGCGCCGGCTGTGGCGGCGGCTGCGACGGGGGTGGCGGCTGTGGCGGCGGCGGCGGCTGTGGCGGTGGTGGCTGTGGCGGCGGTGGTGACGGCGGTGGCGCCGGGGCGGGCGGTGCTGGCGTTGGCGCCGGAGCCGGCGTTGGTGGAGCCGGCGGCGCAGGCGATGGCGGAGTTGGTGCCGGTGAAGGCGTGGGATTCGGCGCGGGCGGCGGCGGCGGTGGCGGCGGCGGCGGCGGTGGCGGCGGCGCGGCAGCTTGATTCACCGTATAAATCTGGCCGGCGACGCTGACTTCGCCGGCGCGCGCCGCTCCGCTGTTGGCCGCGACCGTCAGCCCAACCGTTCCACTCGTGTCGCTGGTCTGCCCCGACGTGATCTGAATCCACGACGCATTGCTCGTCGCGTTCCAGCCGCATCCCGTGAGCGTCGTCACGGAAACCGACAGCGTGCCGCCGCCTGAACCAATCGTGTCCTGCCCGCGTCCGAGCGCGTACGTGCACGGCGCTGCCGCCTGGCTGACAGACAGCGTCTGCGATCCGACGGCGATCGATCCGGATCGGGCGACCGGGATGGGGTTCGCTGCGACGCTATAGGCAACCGACGCTTCGCCCTGACCGCTGCGATCGCCGCCAAACGCCACCCAGCTCGTCGTCGTCGCGATCGACCAGGTGCATTCGCGCGCGGCGGTGATTGTCACCGCGCCGTTGCCGCCGCTCGCGGTGAATGACGTGGGACTGCTGCTCGCCGTGACCTCACATTTCGCTTCGAGCGTCGGTCCCATCACCGACGTCTGCGTCTTGCTGCACCCCACGAATCCGAACGCGAGCGCGAACGAGACTGCCGGCACGGCACGATGAATCCTGCAACGCATCAGCTTCCCCGCGCCTGTTCGACGCAAGCGCCTCGCCATAGGAAAAACTTTTCCTGTCGTTACATTGCGCGCGCGACCAGTTCCGAAAATCCGTTCGACGTCGCGCACGCCGTCGCCTGCGTGAACACGCGTCCGCGGTACGTCTTCATGCGCGACCCCTCCAGCCGCGTGGGCTCGTCGACGATTCAAGTGGACGACGAATGCCCGAAGATGTCGCCGCTAGTCATCTTTGATCCTCGTGATCTGTGACGCGCGGACCGCGCCGCTCGAATCCGTCACGCCGTCCACCTGCACGTCGCGCCGGACCTTCATGTCGTCGCAATCGATGTGCTTGAACTTCGTGTTCTTGTCGGTGAGCACCGTCCGGCCGCTCACGTTGAGCGTGAGGTTTGGACACTTGCCGCTCATGGCCGACACCTGACCACTGAACTGCATCGACTGTCCGCCGCTCGGCGGTGGCGCCGGCTGCGGCGGTGGTGGCTGCGGCGGCGCAGGTGATGGCGGAGCTGGCGCCGGGGCGGGTGGAGGATCCGGCGCGGGCAGCGGCGGGGGCGCAGCGGATTGATTCACCGTATAGATCTGCCCGGCGATGTTTACTTCGCCAACGCGCGCCGATCCGCTGTTGGCCGCGATTGTCAGCCCAACCGTTCCACTCGCGTCGCCCTGCCCCGACGCGATCGCAATCCACGACACATTACTCTTGGCGTTCCAGCCGCATCCCGTGAGCGTCGTCACAGAAACCGACAGCGTCCCGCCGGCTGAACCAATCGTGTCCTGTCTGCGTCCGAGCGCGTACGTGCACGGCGCCGCCGCCTGACTGACCGACAGCGTCTGCGATCCGACGACGATCGATCCGGATCGAGCGACCGGAATGGGATTCGCTGCGACGCTATAGCCAACCGAGGCTTCGCCCTGACCGCTGCGATCGCCGCCAAGCGTCACCCAGTTCGTCGTCGTGGCGATCGACCACGTGCAGTCACGAGCGGCCGCAATGGTCACCGAGCCGCTGCCGCCGCTCGCGGCGAACGACGCGGGCGTGCTGCTCGCCGTGACCTGACACTTCGCTTCGAGAGTTGGTCCCGTCAGCGACGTCTCGGTCTTGCTGCACGCCACGAGTCCGGACGCGAGCGCGAGCGAGAGCGCCGCCTGATACATCCTGCAACGCATCAGCTCCCCCACCCGCCCGATCGCAAGCGCCTCGCCATAGGAAAAACTTTTCCCTGCCGTTACAATTCGAAGCGAATGCCCTCCCAACACCCGTCGGCGGCCGCCCCGAATCGCGCGGCGCCGCTCTCGTTCGAAGACGCGCAGCGTCTGTCCGCGCGGCTGCGCGATGAGCTTGGGCGGGCGATCATCGGGCAGCACGCGGTCGTGCAGGAAATCCTCACGGCATTCTTCGCCGGCGGTCACTGTCTGCTGCGCGGCGTGCCTGGCCTGGCGAAGACGCTCCTGATCAAGACGCTCGCGCAGGCGGTGCATCTCAAGTTCAATCGGATTCAGTTCACGCCCGATCTGATGCCGTCCGACATCATCGGCACCGAAGTCATCGAAGAGGATCGCGGCACCGGACACCGGCAGATCCGGTTCATTCCCGGGCCGATCTTCGCGAACGTGATCCTGGCCGACGAAATCAACCGCACGCCGCCGAAGACGCAGGCGGCGCTGCTCGAGGCGATGCAGGAGTATCAGGTGACGGTGAACGGCGTCCGCTACGAGCTCGAGCGGCCGCTGTTCGTGCTGGCGACGCAGAATCCGATCGAGCAGGAAGGCACCTATCCGCTGCCCGAAGCGCAGCTCGATCGCTTCATGTTCAACGTCGTCATCGACTATCCGTCGGCGGCGGAGGAGCACCGCATTCTCGCGTCGACGACCGGCGATCGGGAGCCGGCGATCACGCCGGTCGCGGACGCGGCCGACATCAACGCGATGCGGCACCTGGTGCGCGACATCCCGGCGGCGTCGAACGTCATCGACTACGCGCTGCGGATCGTGCGCGCCAGCCGCCCGGCCGGTGGAGCCGAAGACAATGGCGATCGCGTTCCGGCGGCCGTGCGGCAGTGGGTGAAATGGGGCGCCGGTCCGCGCGCGGGCCAGGCGCTCGTGTTGGGCGCAAAGGCGCGTGCGCTCCTCGACGGCCGCAGCGTCGCGTCGCTGGACGACGTCCGCGCGGTGGCGCCGCCGGTGCTGCGCCACCGCGTGCTGCTGAACTTCCAGGCCGAAGCGGACGGCGTGGACGCGGATCAGATCGTCGCGCATCTGCTGGAGGAGGTGACCCCGTCATGAGGGCCGACACACGGGTCGGCCCCTACGACGACGTTTTTTCGAACGGACGTAGGGGCGGACCCACGTGTCCGCCCGAATTGCTGGCGCGCATCGCCGATCTCGGGCTCGTCGCGCGCATCGTCGTCGACGGCCTGGTGTCGGGGCTGCATCGCAGTCCGTTTCACGGCTACAGCGCCGAGTTCAGCCAGTATCGCCACTATCGGCCCGGCGACGATCTCAAGTACGTCGATTGGAAGCTCGTCGCGCGGACCGATCGCGTGTACACGAAGCAGTTTCGAGAGACCACGAACATGGCGGCGGAGATCGTCGTCGACACGAGCGCGTCGATGGGATTTCCTCTTGCGCGCCGGAGCGCCGGCGCAGAGGAAGGCGCGAAGGCGGGGCCTGGCATCTCAAAACTGCGCTACGCCGTGATTGCGGCCGCCGCGCTCGCGCATCTCGTCTCGACGCAAGGCGACGCCGTCGGCCTCACCGCCGCGCGTGGCGGCAGTCCGCTGCATCTCGCGCCTCGGACCGGGCGCCAGCAGCTCGGTCGCGTGCTGGCGGCGCTGGCGTCGCTCGAGGCGCACGGCGCCTGGCGCGGCGTCGACGCGATTCGCGGCGCCGCCGAACGGCTGAATCGCCGCGGTTTGCTGCTGGTCTTCTCGGATTTCTACGACAGCGAGGATGACGTGTTCGCCCAGCTTCGCCGCGCCGGCCGGATGGGCCACGAGGTGATGTTGTTTCAGATGATCAGCCGCGACGAGCTCGAGCTCCCGTACCGGCAGGATCTCGAGCTCACCGATCTCGAGACCGGGCAGCGGCTCGCGGTCAACGCCGGACTTGCGCGCCGCGATTACAAGGACGCCGTCGCCGCCTTTCTCGAGCGCTCGCGGATGCGCGCCGCCGCCGAAGGCTTTCAGTACTCACTCGTCATCACCGACACGCCGCCGGATCGCGCGCTTCGCAGCTTCCTCCTCGCGCGCAGCCAGTCGAAGCGATCGCAGGGCTGAGTCTTGGTCTGGTTGACTCCGCTCGCGCTGGTCGGCCTCGCCGCCGTCGCCGCGCCGATCCTGATTCACATCCTGGTGCAGCGCCGGGCCACACCGTTTCCCTTTCCGACGCTGCGCTTTCTTCAGCCCACGCGCCTCGCGGCCATCCGTCGTCACGTGCTGGAGGATCTGCCGCTGCTCGCCGTCCGGGTAGCGGCGATTGCCGCGGCCGCCGGCGCGCTCGCCGGTCCGCTGCTGCTCACGCCGGCGCGCCGCGCCGCGTGGAACGCGCGCCTCGCCCGAGCGATTGTGAGCGAGGGCGCCGCGCGCGCGTTTCAGGGCGCTGAGGCCTCATACGTTGAACGGTTCGACACCGTCGATCTTCGCGACGGGATCGCGCGCGCGGTCGCGTGGCTCGATACGGCGCCGCCGGCCAGGCGCGAGCTCGTCGTCGTGTCGCCGTTTGCGCTCGATTCGATCGCGCACAGCGACCTGAGTCAAGTGCCACGCGACGTGGGCATCCGCCTTGTCCGATCGGGCCAACTGCCTGCGCATCGATCGCTCGAGGCGACGCCGGTCCTGCACGCGGATCCCGGGTCGCCGGTGGTGCATCGGCGCGACCGCACGATCGAGCTGAACGGGCCCGCGACCTCGGTTCGCGAATCGGCAGGATCGCCGGCGGCGGCCCCCGTCGAAATCGTCGCGACGGCTGACGAGAAACGCGCCGCGGAGGCAGCGCTCGCCGCCGTGCTGTCGCAGCGCGTCTTCGCGCCGCCGCCCGATCGTCAGGCCCGTGTCGTGTTCGCCGCTTCGAGCGCTGTCCTGCCTGCAGCGTCGCGATCGGCTTCGCTGGCGCCATGGATCGCGGACGCGATCGCGCGATTGACGATCGACGAAGCGCTGCAGGCTGCCGGTCCGGCGAGTGCGGGCAGTGACGTCGCGAAACCGTGGTTCACCGCATCGAGCGACGGCGCACGGCTCGTAGTGACGACGACAGTGCCTGCGAGCGCCCGCGGCCAGCGCGAGGGGGTGCTCGCGCCAAAAGAAAATGACATTCGCACCGCGCTCCTGCTCCGATCGATCGTCAACGCGCTTGCGGCCGGTAGAACTTCGCCCTCCGACATCCTCCCGATCCCCGATGCCGTCCTGCGCACGTGGGAGCGTCCCGCGGGCGACGTCCGATCCCCGCGGCTCGACACGATCGCCGAGGACGATCGACGCTGGTGGTGGGCAGCGGTTCTGGCGCTGCTGATAGCCGAGATGCTCATCCGGAGAGCGCGAAATCCCCAACGCACGCAATCGGAATTCTCCCGTGTCGCCTGACGAACGACTCGTCACCGCGCTGATCGAGCGTGCGAGGGGCCGGGCACGGGCACTGGTCATCGCCGAGGCGGCGGCGTGGGCGGCAGCGATGGCGGCCGCGGCGTTCGTCTTGACCTCCGCGCTCGGGTTCGCGCGGCCTGCGCGACTGGCTTCCATCGCGACGGCGGAGCTCGCCGTGGCGGCTGCAGTCGGACTCATGCGGCGCCGGGAGCTTGCGCCCCGGTCGATCGTCCGCGCGCTCGAACGCGCGGAACCCGCTTCACAGAACGTCCTCACGACGGCGGCCGAGCTGACGACGGGCGAGCTGTCGGCGGCGCCGCGCGTTCGCGCGCGTGTCTTTGCCGACGCGGCGGCCATTTCGCGCACAGTCGACACTGGTCGCGCGTTGCCGCCCACGCGAGTCCGGCGCGCGGTCGCCATCGCGTCGGCCGCCTGGGCTGTTGTCATCGCCGTGTGGATATGGCGCGGCGCATCCGGCGTCGCGCCCGGCAGCATCTTCGGATCGCGCGCGACATTTACGCCGGCAGCGTCTCCGGCGAACACGGCGCACGTCACCGTCACGATCCAGCCGCCGGCCTACACGAGTCTGCCGATTCGCACGCTGACCGATCCGTCCGAGATCGAGGCGATCGAGGGGAGCAGCGCGAACGCTGTCATGGGTCCGTTCGCGACACGCACCCTTCTGCAGAAGACCGGCTACATCGCGATCGGCGACGGCGAGGCACGCCGGACCATCCCGGTCATCGTGACGCCGGATGCGCTGCCCGCGGCGACGATGACGGCGCCGGGCCGGGATCTCGTGCTCGCGCGCGGCAATCCGCGCATCACCTTCGAGGCGCGCGCGACCGACGACTTCGGCCTCCGCGCGCTGACGCTGCAGTTCACCAGGGTGTCCGGATCCGGCGAGCAATTCGAGTTCGACGAGGGCGAGATCCCGTTGGCGATCGCGCGCGAGGATGGGCGAGCGTGGCGCGGATCGGCCTCGCGGTCGATCGCGGAGTTGAATCTGAAGGAGGGCGACACGCTCGTCTACCGTGCCGCGGCGACCGACAGCCGGCCCGGCGGCGGCACCGCGAGCTCCGACGCGTTTTTCATCGAGATCTCGAAGCTCGGCGTGGCGGCCGGCGACGCGTTCACGCTGCCGGAGGAGGAAACCCGCTACGCGCTCAGCCAGCAGATGCTGATCATCAAGACCGAGCGCCTGAACCGCGAGCGAGCGGCGAACGCCGCGAACGAGGTGAGCGAAGCCGCGTTGAATCTCGCCGTCGAGCAACGGATGATTCGCGCCGAGCTCGTGTTCATGCTCGGCGGCGAGATCGAAGACGAAGAGGTCGAAGCGGCGCAGTCGACGGAGCTGCAGGAGGGGCGGTTGCGGAATCGCGGGCAGCGCGACCTGCGCGCGGCGACCATCGCGATGAGCCAGGCCGAAAAACTGTTGACCGGCGCCGACCTGCCCGCTGCACTGACCGCCGAGCGCGCCGCGGTCGCAGCGCTGCAGCGCGCCTTCGCGCGTGGCCGCTACATCCTCCGCGCGCTCGGCAGCCGCACGAACCTCGATTTCGGGCGCCGGCTGACCGGCGACGTGTCGAAGGCTGCCGACTGGAGGCGAACGCCGCCGGCCGTGCCGGCAAACCGCCGCGTCGCACTCATGCAGGATTTGCTGCGCGGCCTGGCGGAGCTCGGCGGTGCGAACGCTTTTGAAACGCGCGCGCGCGTGCTCTCGGAGGAAGCGCTTCGCATCGACGCCTCATCGGCGCTGCTGCGTCAGACGGCGGCCGAGCTGCAGCGCGCGGCCCGGACGACCGACGCCGCGGAGCGCACGCGGGCTCTCGACGCGGCATCCACGGCCGCCGCGGCAGAGGCGCGGCGATCGATCGCGAGCGCGCCGCTCACGATGAATGTGGCCGGCGGTTCGCTGGCTGGAGCCTTGTCTGACGTCGCGCGCGGAGGATCCCGATGACGTCGATCGTGCTTCGCGCCGTCGCGATTGGGATTGCCGTCGCCGGCCTTCTCGATCCCGCATTCACGAGCGCCGGTCGCACGCGCGCGCGTGTTTCGATCGTGGTTCAGGACGGATTGACGATGGAGTTGCCGGCAGCCGGCGGGCCGTCACGCCGCGCTGTCGCGGAGCGGGTGCGCGATCGGCTTGCGAAGGATCTCCGCGGCGACTACGACATCCAGCCGCGGCTCACATCCGACGCGGCCGCTGTCGTCATCATCGGCGACCGTTATCCCGACTCGTCTCTCGCGGCGACGATCAACGCAGAGACCGCAGAATCCGCAGACAAAACGGGCTCTGCGAGTTCCGCCGGTTCTGCGTTACCGTCCGGGACTCCGGTGTCCGTGTCCACCGTCGACGTGAGCGCCGACGTCTCGCCCAACGTGCGCATCGCGCGGCTCGATGCCCCTCGCGACGTGCCGGCAGGCACCGCGTTTCGTGTCGGCGTCGACGTCGAAGGCACGGGCGTTGCCGGCGTCTCGTCGACGCTGACGGTTCGCGTCGGCGATCTCGAGGTCAGCCGCTCGTCGCACCAGTGGCGCGGCGATCGCGATCGCTGGCACGCGGAGATCGACGCGGTCCCCGTCGGCGAACCGCCGTTCGTGGTGCGCGTCGAGGCCGAACCGCTCGAACGCGAACGGACCCGTCTCGACAACCGCGCGGATGCGATCGTCGACGCGCGCCGAAGCCCGATTCGCGTCGAAGTGTACGAACCGCGGCCGTCGTGGGCGACCGCCTTCATCCGCCGCGCGCTCGAGGCCGATCCGCGATTTCACGTCGCGAGTCTCAGTGCGACATCGAAATCAGTTGCGACGCGCACCGGCGACGCCGCGGCGCTCGGCGATCCCGCGTTCGAGACGTTCGACGTCGTGATAGCCGGCGGCCTCGATCGCTTGACAGCGCGTGATGTGCGCGCGCTCGAGCGGTTCATGCGCGAGCGCGGCGGCGCGGTCGTGCTCGTGCCAGACGCGAGGATCGACGTGGGACCGGCGCACGAGCTGCTGCGAGACGTCACGCTGATCGAGCGATTATCGGAGCAGCCCGAGAAATTGACCGTGGTCTCGCCGCTCGCGCCGATTCAGGCCTCGGAGCTGCTGCTGATACGCGGCCACGCGCCCCTGGTCGATCGCATCGCCACGACGTCCGGTTCCGATCCTTCACCAGTCGTGGTGTCGATGCCGCGCGGCGACGGCCGGCTCGTCGTCTCGGGCGCGCTCGACGCGTGGCGCTTCCGCGCGGAAGACGAGGGCGCGTTCGATCGCTTCTGGCAATCGACGGTCGCGGGTCTTGCGCTCGCGGTGCCGCTGCCGATTGACGTCAGCGTCGTGCCCGCGATTCTGAAGCCGGCCGAGCGCGGCGACGTGATCGTCCGCGCGCGCGGAGTGCAGACGGGTGTGCGTGCGTCAATCGATGGACAGCCGATCCGCCTCTGGCCCGAAGCCGAATCGGGCCTCTTCCGCGGATCGTTCACAGCCAGGGATACCAACGGACGATCGACGATCGTCGCGCAGATCGACGGTCCGACACCGCGTATCGCCTCGCGAACCGTTGTCATCAAGATCGGGGCGCAACGTCCGCTACCGCCAACCGTCGCGCCGCTGTCGCTGCTGTCGTCGTCACATCACGGCATCGACGTCGCGCCGGAGAACGCCGGCGCACTCGAACAATTCATCCGCCGCACCGTGACGCCGCCCTCGGCCACCGTCACGCGGCGTCCGATGCGATCGGTGTGGTGGATGGTTCCGTTTGCGGTTTGCCTCTCCGCTGAGTGGTGGCTTCGAAGACGACGCGGGCTGCGGTGAATTGGGTAAGGTAATTGGCGCGATCACAAACCCAACTTGATTTGTTGTGGTCCCATTCGCGCTTCGAAAATTCACGTTGGGCTTTCGCTAGCTGGCTGGTTGCTTTTAGGTGAGGCGCTTGCCTTCGGCACTACCAACGACCTTCGCGGCCCGCTAGCCGTCCGTCACGTTGCGATTCTTGTAAAACGGAAGCTGAACTCGTCGCAGTAGCGGTTCAAGTTCCCACGGCTGATGTGGTGATACACGCCGTTGATGCCGCGCTTGAGCAGGCTGAAGAATCCTTCGGCAGTGTTGCTGTGAACGTCACCGCGCACGGTTCGCCAGCGCCGTGGTTCACCGTCTGATGATCGGGATAGGCGTGCAGAGAGGGGAGCTGGAAAGTCGAACCTTCGCCGGAAACGGGATCCTGAGCCCGTCCGACACACCAACAAGTCTCAAAGACGGCCAGTCAGCTAACGCATCTGCTGGCCATTTTCTATCCATCATTTAGCTTACGAAATGTAATATTGCATATTCACCTGTTGGCGCCGTATGCAATATTGCATAAAAGAGGCGGCTCCTGTAAGATGACTTCGTGGACGTTCCGCCAATACGTCACCAACTGGGACGAGTGGCCGTTCCGTAACTGGTACAACCTGCAGGATCCGCACGTTCGGAACGCGTTCGACTTCACGAGGCGGATTTTGGAAAGAACCGACGATTGGCTCCGCCCACGGGTTCATGAGTTTCGCCAGTTCACGAAGTGGCACGTACCACTGGGCGAAATCCGATTTCGCGCGGACGACTTGGACTCGCATGGTCGCACGATGACACCACGACGCATTCGCGTCTTCGGGTTGTTGAAACCGGAAATGAGAGAGTTCATCGTGTACGGCGCCGGCGAAGAAGAGCGAAACGGACGATATGTCCCTGCGGATGCCGCCGATAAGGCTCTCGGTCGTTACCGCGATCACACGCACGGAAAGGGAGAGGCCCATGCGCTCGACTGATAGCCAGTGGCAAAAGTTGCGGGACAAGAAATACCGCGAAGAGTTCGTAGCGGCTCAGGCACGCCGCGCGATTCCGTTTCAGATTCGCGCGCTGATGCGGAAGAAGAAAATCTCACAGCAAGAATTAGCAGACCTTGCTGGCTTGACGCAGGGAGTCGTTTCGCGGGCGGCAAATCCGACCTATGGGAAGCTAACGCTGAATACAATCATTCGGATTGCTGCAGGATTCGATGTTGCGTTCATCGGTCTTTTCGTACCCTTCAGCAAGCTAGTGGATTTCTTTGATCATCTGTCTGAAAACCACTTGGCGGATGTGGCGACGTTCTCAGAAGAAGACGCGGCAATGGAAACGGCGGATGCGCCGCAACATAGTCACGCAGAATTGAGAGCCCAGCTTGTCGCCGTGGTGAACCGACAACCCACCGAATCGTCTACGAAGAGAACTAGGCGATTAACAACGGCCCTGGAGGACGCTCAACGACAATTCGTATTCGGCGCACCGCTTCAGGCCGTTCCAGTTGGCGGCGCCAGTGGAGAGACCAAGACACCACCGTCCTCACGAGTTGTATCTGGAGCCCAGCCGATTCCAATACCTGCGTGAGGTGAATAAATGGCCGACGAAACTGCCAACGTCCCTGCCCAACTCGAATTCAAGACGCTAGCTGACTTCATAGAACGGTACGCCAATAACATCCGCTTCGAATCGAGCGTCTGGGATCTACGGTTAATTTTGGGAACGCTTGATCAATCGACGCAACCCCACACCGTCCGCGTTCACACCGCGGTCAATGTGCCGTGGCAGCAGGCGAAGCTTATGGCGTATTTCCTCCACCTTCACGTACTGTTTCAGGAAGCTGGAGGGGACTCGATCAAGATTCCGGATGGCATCATGCCGCCGCCGATTGAACCGGCCATGAAGGATCTCATGCACTTGCCAGAAACGGCCCCGTTGATTGAAAAGGTCCGAAAACTCCGCGCCGATCTACTGGGCCGGGATGACTAAAACAGATCGGATTCCCAGATAATTCACCGCGACGGTTAAGGCGTTGCTGCGAACACGTCCGCCACCTGCTGGCGATCCGTCCACGCGGAAGCAGAAGCTGAAAAGCAAAAAGGGCCGCCGCAAAAACGGGAACGACCTTAAATCGATAAGTAAATTTACTTACAGTCGCAGCGGTCGAGTTCTAGTGCATTGGGCGTGATCGCGCTAATTCTGCACAGGCTACAGCGTTTTCGATATTGTTGTAGCGGCCGGCCTTCAGGCCGGCCGAGCGACGGGCTGAAGCCCGTCGCCTACAAACAAACGAAAAGCGCTCTAATTGGATAATCTGGTAACGTAATCGAGTAACGTAATTGAATTGGAAGATTGCCTCTTATGGCTGACGCGGCGACGCAGCAGTTTGATCGCGAACACGCCGAACGCGGTGTGGACGGCGCTCAGAAGAGCGTTCACAAGGGCGCCGGTTGCGAAGATGACCTGAAAATCATTCCAGGACTTCGGCTCGCTCAACATCATCCACAAAGCCGTCGCGGGAATCGCCTACACCAGCGTTAGCACAGTGACCGCGAGATGACCGCGCCGCACCCGCATGGCAATGCGACCGGCGCGACGGGCGGCGTCTGCGATCGAGAAATTCACGAAGACGGCGGCGGCGACGAAGGGGAGTATTTCGACGATAGCTTCGGCCAGTCCGAGCGAGACCGCGCCGATTCCGCCGCTGCCCTCTACGGTTGGCCGGTAATAGAGAAACGCCGCGACGCCGGCCACACAAAAACACAAGAACAGCGCGGACGCCAGCGTGAACAAGACCGCGATCGACAGGACCAGCAGATTTTTCAAGTAGCGATCGCTCAGGCAAGATACATCGACGGTGAAGCCGGCAAAGATCCTATCGAAAAGACGACACGTATGGCCCTCATCTCCGCGACACGGCTGCATCTGCGGTCGAAGTTGTACTACCTGCCGTTCCAGTTTTCGTCCTCCGCAGCGCCCTTCAGGTGAGGCGCAGTCGCGGCTTCAGAGGCGGCATTCTCGGCGGCGACGCGCAGGGCGGCGCGCGGACGGTGACGCTGTGGGACAGCGAGGCTGACATGCGCGCGTTCAGAAACTCGGGCGCGCATCGGAGCGCGATGCCGCACCTCCTCGACTGGTGCGATGAAGCGTCATACACGCATTGGACGGTGGACGCGCCGGCGCTGCCGCCGCTCGACGAGGCGTATCAGCGTCTCGGCGCGAGCGGCAAGATTTCGAAGGTGCATCATCCGCCCGCCATGCAGGCCGAGGGCCGGACGGTATCGGAAGGCAGGCCGCGCACCGGCTTGACGCTGAAGCCGCGGTAGCCGCGCCGCACTGCTCACACGTCGAACCGCCCCTCGAACCTCTCGACGATGCCGGGGCGCACGAGCTCGTAGATCGCGAGCCGCTGACCCGCGGGATCGCGGAACACGAGACACGGTCCCTGCGGGATCTCGAACGGCTGATCGACGTCCGTCCAGCCGCTGTCGGCGAGACGCCGCCGCGCGTCGTCAACGCTGGCCACGCGATAGATGAGAATCGTCTCGTGCGGCGCGAGATGGCTCGCGAGCAGCACGGTCGGCCCTACGCCGCTCACGCGCACCGCTGCGACCCACACGCCACCGTCGTGAATCTTCCAGCGCAGCTCGCCACGCAGCACGCCAGTGTAGAAGCGCACCGCCGCATCGATGTCCGGCGCCGGGACGTAGATGTAGTCGAGCGATTCGAAGCTGTTGGTCAACGGTCAGCCGATCACACCGGGAGTGACAGACGTTACTTTCCGAATATCCACATACCCCACAGACCCAATGCAACCTTCTCCGGCACACGCAGACCCGACTGTTTCAGCGCGAGCATGATTTGTCCTCGATGATGAGATTCGTGCGCGATGAGATACCCCATCCACCTGACCGGCTGTCCGCCGAACAGCCGTGTGCGCGCTTGTCCATCGATGGCCGCGCGCAGAAATTTGTCGACGGACGCCCCCGATTCGCGCAGCGCCTTCTTCAATTGCGCCTTCGACGGCGGCGCGCCTTTGTCGTGGCGCGGCAGCTTGGGACGGATGCCGGTCGCATGGAACTTGAGCCAGCCGCGGCGGACACGATCGAGATGCGCAAGCTGGGCGGTCACGTCGCGTCCGCGCGACCCGGCCGGCACGGCGCTGAACCCGCGCACGGGAACATGATCGATCAGATAGATCAGGATCTCGTTGTGTCGTTTCCACGTGTCCCGAATCAGACCAACAAGCTCATCTCTGTCCATGGGCGTCCTACTTGTAGGCGAACGGAACGGCCGATAAGGATAGTGAATAGATGCGCACGTTTTTCAAACCTCTGCCGCGAGCCGTCACCCGGCCATTGTCGATCCTCATCCTGATCGCATGGGCGGCCGCGATGGCGGCGCTGGTGAACCGGTCGTACCTCCAGGCGTCCTCCGCGACGCTGGCGACCGATCTCGCGCGGTACGGATCGGAGGCGGTGTGGCGCGGCGTGTACTACCGCGGCGAGAAAATCGGATTCACCGTCAGTCAGACGGTGCCGAAAGATCACGGGTTCGAAATTCAGGAAGACGGCCGGCTGCAGATGTCGCTGCTCGGCGCGACGACGGCGGCGGCGCTTCGCACGACGGCGGAGGTCGACGAGAGCTTCGCGCTGCGGACGTTTTCGTTCTCGCTCGATCCGGGCACTGGACCGATCGAAGTGCGCGGACGAGTCGACGGCCGGCGGTTGACGCTCGAAGTCAAAACCGAGGGCGGGACGCGCAGCGAGCAGCGCGAGCTCGAGGAGCCGCCCGCGTTGAGCCTGAACCTGTCGCGCCGCCTCGCGAACGGCGGCCTGTCGGTCGGCGCGCGTCATCGATGGACCATTTTCGATCCGGCGACGCTGCGCAACACGCCGGTCGACGTCGAAGTCGGCAAGCGCGAGATGATCCGCAGCACCGGACTGGCGCCGATTCCGGCGTTCCGCGTCGACATGGCGTTCGCCGGGCTGCGCACGACGTCGTGGGTCACCGACACAGGCGAAGTCGTGCGCGAAGAAAGCCCGCTGGGGCTGATCACGCTGCGCGAGCCGGCGGAGATCGCCCGGAGGATGGCGGTGTCGCGCCGGATTCAGGTCGACATGCTGCAGGCCTCCGCCGTCGTGCCGACCCTGCGCACGCCGATCCCGGAGCCGCGCGACGTCCGCCACATGCGGCTGCGCCTCACCAATCTTATCGGCGCCGATCTCAGCCTCGCCGATCTCGAGGGCATCACGCAGCGCGTCGACGGCAACGACCGGGGGGCAGGGTCCACCGGAGTCAGGATTATCGAGCTCGACGATCCGCGAAACCTGCGGGCCGGGCGCGCCGATCCGGGCGCGGCGCGCTATCTCGCGCCCGAGCTGTTCATCGAGAGCGATGCGCCAGAAATCCGCGCCGAGGCGGAGACGGCGATTCGCGGCGCCGACGGCACGCGCGACCGCGCGGAAAAGCTGACGCGCTACGTCAACGCGATGCTCGACAAGAAGCCGACCGTCAGTCTGCCGTCCGCGCGCGAGGTGTTGCGCACGAAGGTCGGCGACTGCAACGAGCACACGGCGCTCTACGTCGCGATGGCGCGCGCGGTGGGCCTCCCGGCGCGGATTGCGGTCGGACTCGTGTTCATCCACGGCGCGTTCTACTACCACGCGTGGCCCGAGGTGTACATCGATGAAGGCGGCGATCGCGGACTCTGGCTGCCGGTCGATCCGACGCTGAATCAGTTTCCCGCCGACACGACGCACCTGCGTCTCGCGCGCGGCGGCCTCGACAAACAGGCGGCGATTCTGCCGATGATGGGACGGCTGAAGATCGACGTGCTCGACGTGGACCTGGAGCCGAACTCGACGCGGATCCTCGTCGGCAAGGCGCCTGTGGACATCGGCGCGATCGCGATCCCGATTCCGCGGCGTGACTCGTCGTGCTGCCGGTGCGGCCGGTGATCGCCATCGAGGATCTCGTCAAGCAGTACGGACGCTTCACCGCGGTCGACGGCGTCAGCCTCGACGTGAAGCCCGGCGAGATCCA
>DASYQZ010000185.1:0-6598 GCA_036004865.1 Vicinamibacterales bacterium | reverse complement strand
CTTGATGCCGATGCCGAACGTGCCGGCGAAGTCACCGACGTTCTGATAGCCCTGGACCCAGTTCGTGCCCCGCCGATAGCCGCTCACGCTGAACTTGCCGTGCGGCAGGATTTCTGCGGTCGGCACATACCACAGCCCAGTATCACCGTAGAACGTCGTCGTCGCTGGTCGAGTGGAAGTGTCTGGGGACGGTGTTGACTGAGACGAGGACGATTGAGAGGCCGGGGACGTCGCGGTCGAACTCGTTTGCGCGTCCGCGGCTGCGGCCCACAGCCAACAGGCGGCTGCGAGGCCTATGCAGCGAAGCGAAGTCGTCATCAAGCTGTACCTCCCGCGGTAACAGCAAATACAGCCACATATAGTACGGTTGAGCTGTATTGATGTCAAAAGCTAAACGCTGAAAGCTGACAGATTTATTCAGGGAGCCGCTTCGGGCCGACGACCCACGCGATGGCGATGCCGAGCACGTAGAGGCCGATCATCGGCGCGGCGAAGACCGTCTGCGTCACCGGATCGCCGGTCGGCGTGATGACCGCGGAGATGATGAAGATCAGCAGAACGGCGTACTTGAACTGCGCGATGAGAAAGCGCGCGGTGATCACTTTCATCTTCGCCAGGAAAAACACGAGCGTCGGCATCTGAAAGACGACGGCCATCGCGATCAGGAACTTCGTGTACAGCGAGAACACCGAATCGAGCTTCGGCATGAACACGAGATCCTGCGTGTTGAAGCTCGCGAAGAACGCCATCATCCACGGAAACATGATGTAGTGGTTGAACACCGCGCCGCCGAGGAAGCCGAGCGTCGACAGCAGCACGAACGGGATCGCCATCTTCTTCTCGTTCGCGTAGAGTCCCGGCGCGATGAACAACCACACCTGATACATGATGAACGGCGCGGCCATCAGCACGCCGACGATCAGCGACAGCTGGATGTACAGTGAGAATGCCTCGCCCGGCTCGGTGTAAATGAGCCGGCTGCCTGCCGGCAGCTGCCGCATCGTCGGCGCCATCAGGAAGTTGTAGATCTTCGTGATGAACGTGAAGGCCACGAGCAGCGCGATGCCGACCGCAATCAGCGAATTGACGATGCGCTTCCGGAGCTCGTCCAGATGCTCCAGAAACGACATCTTCGCGCCAGGCGAATCATCGTCTTCGTCGGGAGGTATCGGGTAGGCCCCTGACTGGGGACTTGGAAACGGAACCAGCGCCATTACAACTGATGCTTATGCGCTGTGATCCACCGTCCGCGCCGGCTCTTCCTCGTGATGCGGCGTGGGTGCATTCGTGGCGGATGTCGTTGACGGGGGCGTCTGCTTTGCCGTGTCCCTCTGCTCTTCGATGCGGATTTCTTCTTCGAGGGTGTTGCGCAACTCGTTCGACGCTTTTTTGAATTCGGCCAGGCTCTTGCCGAGGGACTTGCCCAGCTCGGGCAACTTGCGGGGGCCGAAGATGATGAGCGCGATCACAAAGATGATGATCAGCTCGGGCATGCCGATCGAACCAAACATGGTGTCCTGCCTTCTCGAAACCGGGACGAAAAACAGCAGGCATTATAGCCCAGAAGTCGTTGCCCGACCATAAGTTATCTGTTACGATGCCGGGGTATGCGACGTTACCGTCCTTTGCCCGCTGTGGTCTTCGCCATTCTCCTGTCCGCCCTCGTCGGCGGGTTCTTCGGCCGGAGCGCGCTCGCGACCGACGACAAGATTCCCGAACACTATGAAGCATTCAGCGCCGCGTTGCACGCGATCGAGACGACCTACGTCGACAAGGTCGAATCCGACGCGCTCGTGACGAGCGCGATTCGCGGGATGCTCGCCACGCTCGACCCCCACTCCAGCTATTTCACGCCGCGCGAGTACGCGCAGATGCGTGAGCGCCAGGAAGGGCGCTACTACGGGATCGGCGTCTCGATCATCGCGGTGGATGGCGATATTACCGCGTTCACGGTTTTTGAGGGCTCCCCGGCGCACAAGAAGGGCATCCGCGTCGGCGACGTCATTTCAAAGGTCGGCGACCAGAGCGCGAAAGGGTGGACGACGGATCAGGCGATGCGCGCGCTCCGCGGTCCGCGCGGCACGACGGTCCAAATCGAGATCAAGCGGCGCGGCTACGAGAAGCCGATTCCGATCGAGCTGACGCGCGACGAGGTCTACATCCCGACGGTCCCCGCGTACTTCATGATCGACGCGACGACCGGCTATATCCGGATGCAGGACTTCGGCGAGAACACCGATCACGACGTGAAGCACGCGCTGCACGAACTCGCATCGAAGGGCATGCGGCGGCTGCTGTTCGATCTCCGTCGCAACCCGGGCGGCCCGCTCGATCAGGCGATCAAGGTGACGAACGAGTTCCTCCCGCGCGGCATGATGATCGTCGAGACGCACGGGCGCATCCCGAATTCGGATCAGAAGTATCGGGCCCAGGAGGACGGCGAGTTCACCGACGTTCCGGTCGTGCTCCTGGCCAATCGCGACAGCGCGAGCGCGTCGGAAATCGTGACCGGCGCCCTGCAGGATCACGATCGCGCGTACGTCGTCGGCGAAACGACGTTCGGCAAGGCGCTCGTTCAGTCGATCTACAAGATCAGCGGAAACGCAGGACTCGCGCTGACAACGGCGCATTACTACACGCCGAGCGGCCGGTTGATCCAGCGTCCGTGGGACACGACCTTCGACGAGTACCTCAGCTATGGTTTGAGGGATCAGGACGTCGCGCGGCCGCATACGCCGAGCGAGTTGAAGCACACCGATTCAGGACGTCCGGTCTACAGCGGCGGAGGCATCGAGCCCGACAAGCGCGTTCCCGGTCCCATCGAGGGCTTCAATCCGAGCCGCTTCGGGCGCACGCTCTATGCCCGCCAGGCGTTCGAGCGCTTCGCGCAAAGCTATGCGGCGGAAGGCGACACGCGCATCAGCGGCACGTCGGCCGGCCGCAAGACGGTCAAAGCGAATTTCGTCGTCGACGATGCGATGGTGGCCGATTTCCGCGAGCAGCTGAAAGCCGATCGGATCAAGATGGACGACGACGGCTTCAACAAGGATCTCGAGTTCATCAAGGCGATGATCCGGTTCCGCATCGACGAGGCTGTGTTCGGGATCGCCGAGGCGCGACGACACCTGCTCGCGGTCGATCCGCAGGCTCAAGTCGCGCTCACGACGTTCGGCGAGGCGCAGAAGCTCACCGAGCTCAGCAAGGCGAACAGGACCAAAGCGAACCAGTGACGTTCGCCGACGCGCATTAGGGGCACAACCCCAAGGAATTGCGCTGCAGATTGCGCTTGTCGCTATAGCTAGCCCTTGGTAGACTGGCGGCCGTTTCGAGCCTAGGGGCCGTCTTCACCGTTGAGGTGAAGACGAGGGCTCGTGCATCGGTCGATTACTCTGGTTGCCTTCCCAGCCAACCTTCGCATTGCGGATTGAGGATTGCGGATTGCGGGTTTATTGTCGATTGAATCGACAATGAAGCTGCAAAATCAATCAATAAATCCGCAATCCGCAATACGGTGATTCACAATGCGTCTTCAACGCCTCGAAATCAACGGCTTCAAGTCGTTTTCTGATCGGTCGGAGCTCGCCTTCGATCAGGGCGTGACAGCCATCGTCGGCCCGAACGGCTGCGGCAAGAGCAACGTGGCCGACGCCATCACGTGGGTGATGGGCGAGCAAAGCGCGAAGAGCCTGCGCGGCGACAAGATGGAAGACGTGATCTTCAACGGCAGCGACGCGCGCAAGCCGACTGCCGCGGCCGAAGTGCGGCTGCGCTTCAGCGGGTTCCTCAACGGTCACACGGGCAACGGCCACGATCGCGCGAATGGGAACGGGCACGGCAACGGCAACGGGCATCACGGCGACGTCGCCGACGTCGCCGAAGAAATCATCGAGTCGGTCGCGCGCGAAATCGAGGTCACCCGCCGCCTGTACCGGTCGGGCGAAAGCGAGTATCTGATCGACGGTCAGATATGCCGCCTGCGCGACGTCCACGATCTCTTGATGGACACCGGCCTCGGCGCGAAGGCCTACGCGATCATCGAGCAGGGCAAGATCGGCATGATTCTCAGCACGCGGCCGACCGATCGGCGTCAACTGATCGAGGAAGCGGCGGGCGTCACGAAGTACAAGGCGCGCCGCCGCGCCGCCGAGCTGAAGCTCGAAGCCGCGCGGCAGAATCTGACGCGCATCGACGACATCGTCTTCGAGGTCGAGAAGCAGCGCGGCGCCCTGAAGCGCCAGGCGGCGAAGGCGCGCCGGTATCAGCGGCTGCGCGACGAGCTGCGCCGCTGGGAGAAAGTACTCTTCGCGCGGAAGTACCGGCAGCTCGCCGAGACGATCGAGTCGGCTCGCGCGCGACTGAGTGAGGCCCGCGAGCGCGAGGCGGTCGCGGCCGCGCGCGTCGCCGAAGTTGAAGTGGATCTGGGACGGGTGCGAATCGAGCTCGTCGAAGCCGAATCGCGCGCGACGAAGACGCGCGAGGCGGCGCACGCCCGCGAGCTCGCCATCAACCGCCAGCAGCAGCAGATCGCGTTCGATCGCGAGCAGGTCCAATCGCTGACGGCGCGGACCAATGCCATGGCCGCCGAGCTCGACGCGCTCGAGTCGCGGCGTGAACCGGCGCGCGCGGCGCTGGCGGGACGGCGCGAGGCGGCGGCCGGCGCGGCGGCGGAGCGCGATCGCGCGGTGGCGACGCTGGCGTCCGAGTCGGACGCCTACGAGACCGCGCATCGCGAGATCGAGGGGCTCGAGGCTGACGTCGAGGCGGCGCGCAGCGAAGTGTTTTCGGCCATCAATTCCGCGACGGCGCTGCGCCACGCGCTCGAGCACGCGGCGGCCGCCCGCGATCGCGTCGCCGAAACGCTCTCGAAGCTCGACGTCGAGGCCGCTGATGTGCGGATTGAATCCGACCGCGCCGCGGCCGAACGCACGGCGGCGACCGGCGGTCTGCGCCGTGCGCACGACGCGATCGAGGCGACCCGGATCGCGCGGTCGGCGCGCGAGTCGGAGCTGGCGAGCGCGCGCATCGAGCACGAATGGCGATCACGGTCGGTCCGCTCGCGCGAGCACGAGCTGGCGGGGCTCGAGGCACGGCTGAAGTCGCTCGAGGAGCTCGAGGCGAGCCGCGCGGGCTACGGCGATGCGGCGCGAACCGTGTTGGCGCAGGCGAACGGCAAGGTCAACCAGCGGGGCGCCGTCGCGGATTATCTCGAGGTCGAAGCGGGCTATGAGCGCGCCGTCGAGGCATGCCTCGGCGATCTGCTGCAGCACGTCGTGGTCGAACGTCCGGAACACGCGGAGGCGGGATTTCAGATCGTGCGCGACGCCGACGCAGGCCGGTGCGGCTTCTTGATCACATCAGGCGCGAATCCCGAATCCCAAATCCCGAATCCCGATACGGCACCAGACAACCTCGTGGCGCTCTCGTCCATCGTCCGCGTCAACGGACCGTTTGCCGCCGCGATTCGCCCTGCGCTTGGCGACGCATGGATCGCGCGCAGCTATGCCGGCGCTGCCGCCGGCAGCGCCCTGACGCCGCTGCCGGTCGTGACGCTCGACGGCGACGTGTTCCGCGGCCCGCGGCTCGTCTCGGGCGGAGGCCGCGCCGGCGCACGCGGCATCCTGGAAACGAAGCGGGAAATCAAAGAACTGCGCATCCGGATTGCAGCGGACCGCGAGGCGCTCATCCGGCTGGCGCAGGAGGCGGCGGAGTTCGAAGGCACGATCGCTCATGCGTCCAACGCGATCGCGGCGCTGAATGCGGAGCACCACACGCAGGAGAAAGTCATCGTCGCTCACGAGGCGCAGCTGCAACACGCGAACGAAGTGGAAGCCCGCCTCGCGCAGAAGACCGAGCAGTTGAGCCGCGAACGGCGCCAGGCGGAGGAAGAGCGCGAGAGTCTCGAGCGACGACAAGAAGAAGCGCGCGCGTCAATCGCGCGCCTGGAAAAAGACCAGCGCGCCGCAGACGACCGGTTGACCGGCGCGCAGCGCCGCCTCTTCGAAGCGCGAGAGGCGACCGAAGACTTGAGCCGCCGCGCGGCCGAAGCGCGCGCGACTCATGCCGCGCTCGTCGAGCGGGCGAACGCGCTCGCAGCCGAAGTGCAGCGGCTCGAGGAAGCGGCCGCGGAGCTCGAGCAGCGCGGTGCCGCCCTGCGTGCGGAGCTCGGCGACGCACGCAGAAGAGTTGATGAGCTGCGGGCGGCCATCGCCGCCGGCGAGGCGCAACTCGATCGGGACGTGCGCGAGCTCGACGGCCTGCGCGGCCAGGTGATCGCGGCGGACGAATCGGTCGCGGCGCTGCGCGCGCGGGCCGACGAGTACGACGCGACCATCAAGGAAGCCCGCGGCGTCCTCGAATCGATTCGCACCATCGTGTCCGAGCTCGACATCGCGCGCGCGACAGCCGAGGGCGATCTCTCGCACCTCGCGTACACCTGCGAGGACGCCGTCCATGCGACGCTCGACGAGGTGGTCCGGGAAATCGACGCGCTCGAACGCGAAGGCCGCGCGATTCCAGACGCCAGCGTGGTGACGGCGCCCGACAGAGACGATGAGGATCGAGAAGCAGAAGAGGGCGAGATCGTCGACGCCGTCGTCGC
>DASYQZ010000184.1:0-12157 GCA_036004865.1 Vicinamibacterales bacterium | reverse complement strand
GCCTGCTCCTCGATCGACAGATTCTTGTGGATGACGCCGAGCCCGCCTTGCTGCGCCATCGCGATCGCCAGCCGCGATTCGGTGACCGTATCCATGGCCGCGCTCACGAGCGGCACCGACAGGCGGATGTGGCGCGTCAACCGCGTCGTCACATCGACCTGCGTCGGCACGACATCCGAGTGTCGCGGAACGAGCAGGACATCGTCGAAGGTGAGCGCGGTCGCCAGGCCGATTTCAGTTGAGAGGAGTGTTGGGAGTTCGGTTTTCAGTTCCATATGGAAGGACTGCGCGGGGAAGGCGGCATGCTACTTCTCATGCCGCGGCCCCATGGCACTTCTTGTACTTCTTCCCGCTTCCGCAGGGGCATAGTTCGTTACGTCCCACTTTCGGCTGATCGCGCTTGACCGTCTTGATCACATCGTCGCCGCCGACGCGCGGCGGCTGTTGCGGCGACTGTCCGCGCGGCCCGCCGAACGGGCTCGGCGGCGGCGGCGCCTGCGCGCGGGCGCTCGCGAGCGGGGAAGGCGCCGCCGCGGCGGGATCGTTGAGAATCAGCGGAGCCTGCCGCCGGGGCGCGGGGCGGCGTGCGAACGGCGCTTCCTGGTTCAGGACCGGACGCAGCCCCCAGACGTAGCCCACGATCTCCTCGTCGATGCGCTCCTTCATGCCCTGAAACAGCGCAAAGCTCTCTTTCTTGTACTCGACCAGCGGGTCGCGCTGGCCGTATCCGCGCAGGCCGATCCCTTCCTTCAGGTGGTCGAGGCTGTAGAGGTGATCCTTCCAGTGCCGGTCCACCACCTGCAGCATGATGTCGCGCTCGATGCGCCGCAGCAGCTCCGCGCCGATCAGCTTTTCCTTGTCGTCGTAGCTCGCGACGATCTTGTCCCACAATGTGTCGCTGATCTCCGCCGACGTCCGATCGCTGAAATCGAGCGAAGCCGTCTCGATCCCGAAGACGCGGTTGACCTCGCGCTTCAGCGCCTCCAAATCCCAGTCTTCGAAATCGGCCTTCGGCGGCGCGTAGGTCTCGAGCATCGAATCGAGCAGCTCTTCGGCGAGCGCCATCAGGTATTCGCGCGAGTCGACGCGCTCGTCCTCGCCGATCCGGATTTGACCCTCGAGGATCTCGCGGCGAAGTCCGTAGACGCTCTCGCGCTGCTTGTTCATCACGTCGTCGTACTCGAGCAGATGCTTGCGGACGGAGAAGTTCTGACCCTCGACCTGCTTCTGCGCGCGCTCGATCGCGCGCGTCACCATCCCGTGCTCGATCGGCACGCCTTCTTCCATCCCGAGCTTCTGCATCAGGCCGGAAATGCGATCCGAGCCGAAAATGCGCATCAGATCGTCTTCGAGCGACAGGTAGAAGCGCGACGCCCCCGGATCGCCTTGCCGCCCGGCGCGGCCGCGAAGCTGATTGTCGATGCGCCGCGCCTCGTGGCGCTCGGTCGCGACGATGTGCAGGCCGCCGAGCGCGACGACCTCGTCGTGCTCGGCATCGGTCAGACGCTTGAAATGCTCGAAGATGCGCTCGTAGCCGGCTTTTGGCACGCGGTAGAACGCGTCGAGGTGATAGAAGTACTGGTACTGCTCGTCCTCGACGAACCGCTCTTCGCCTTTGGCCAGCCGTTCCGCGATCTCTTCTGCCAGACACTGCTGACGCGCCATGAACTCGGGGTTCCCGCCCAGCAGAATGTCCGTGCCTCGGCCGGCCATGTTCGTCGCGATCGTCACCGAGCCTTTGCGGCCCGCCTGCGCGACGAATTCGGCTTCCTGCGCGTGATACTTGGCATTCAGCACGACGTGCTTGTCAGCGCCGCCGCCGGTCGTCGTCCCGCGCTTCAGACCGCGGCGATCGAGCATCGTCGACAGCTTCTCGGACTTTTCGATCGACACGGTGCCGACGAGCACCGGACGTCCCTTCTCGTGCTCCTCGACGATCTCGGTGACGATCGCGTCCCACTTTTCCTTCTCGGTGCGATAGACGAGATCGGGATTCTCGATGCGGCGCAGCGGCCGGTTCGGCGGGATGACGACGACGTCGAGCTTGTAGATCTTGGCGAACTCTTCGGCTTCCGTGTCCGCCGTGCCCGTCATGCCGGCGAGCTTCTTGTACTTGCGGAAGTAGTTCTGGAAGGTGACGGTGGCGAGCGTCTGATTCTCGCGCTCGATCTTCACTTTCTCTTTCGCTTCAACCGCCTGATGCAGGCCGTCGCTCCAGCGGCGTCCCGGCATCAACCGTCCGGTGAACTCGTCGACGATGACGACCTCGCCGTCCTTCACCATGTAATCGACGTCGCGATGGAACAGCACGTGGGCGCGGAGCGCCTGATCGACGTGATGCTTGATGTGCGCGTTCTCGAGATCGTAGATGTGTCCGCCGTTCAAACGGTGGGACAGCATCTGTTCGGCCTTTTGCGTGCCGCTCTCGGTCAGCGTCACCGTCTTGTGCTTTTCGTCTTTGATGTAGTCGCCGGTGGTCTCGAGCGCTTCGCGCTCTTCGGCTTTCGTGTCGCCGCGGACGACCGCGCCCGCCTTCAGGCGCGGGATGATGCGATCGACCTCGTAGTAGAGGTCGGTCGACTCCTCGGCGGGACCGGAAATGATCAGCGGCGTCCGCGCTTCGTCGATGAGGATGCTGTCCACCTCGTCGACAATCGCGAAATGATGCCCGCGCTGCACGTAGTGCGCGAGCTCGAACTTCATGTTGTCGCGCAGGTAATCGAAGCCGAACTCGTTGTTGGTGCCGTAGGTGATGTCGGCGGCGTAGGCGACCTGACGCTCCGCGTCGTTCAGCTCGTGCTGGATGACGCCGACCGTCATCCCGAGGAACCGGTAGATGCGGCCCATCCATTCCGAGTCGCGGCGGGCCAGATAATCGTTCACCGTGACGACATGAACGCCCTTGCCCTCGAGCGCGTTGAGATACGCCGGGAGCGTCGCGACCAGCGTCTTGCCCTCGCCGGTCTTCATCTCGGCGATCTTGCCCTTGTGGAGGACGGCGCCGCCGATGAGCTGCACGTCGAAGTGCCGCATGTTCAGCACGCGGTGTCCCGCCTCGCGCACGACCGCAAACGCCTCGGGCAGCAGACCGTCGAGCGTCTCGCCGTTCGCCACGCGCTGCTTGAACTCGGCGGTCTTCGCGCGCAGTTGCTCGTCCGACAACGCCTTCACGCCGGCTTCGAGCGCATTGACTTGCGCGACGATCGGGCGCAGGCGCTTCAGTTCGCGTTCGTTTTGAGTCCCGACGATTTTAGCGAGGAGGGTATCGATGACCATCTACTGCTGCGGTATCCACAAATTATACACATGGACTGCAGCCGGATTGGTGTCGCGTCGCGCAGCCGAGGCTGCCTAGTGGCTGAACTAGTGATTTGCGGGTTGCGTCAGGAGCGCGAGCGGGTTGATTAGCTTGCCGTTCGCGAGAATCTCGTAGTGGAGATGCGCGCCGGTGGAGCGCCCCGTCGACCCGACACGGCCGATCACGTCGCCGCGCGTCACGCGCTGGCCCGGTTTCACCGCGAACGAACTGAGGTGCCCGTAGCGCGTCGTGAGACCGAACGCGTGCTGGATGACGATCAGATTGCCGTAGTCGCCGGTGTAGGACGCGGCATCGACGACGCCGTCGGCGGTCGCGAACACCGGATGGCCTTTCTCGGTCGAGATGTCGAGACCCTGGTGGAAGCCCGGTTCGCCCGTGAACGGATCCGAGCGTCCGCCGAACGTGCCGGTCAGCCAGCCGTGCGCCGGCCAGATGGACGGCGTCGCGCCGGCGAGCGCTTCGCGGCGCTCCACGTCGCGCCGCACGTAACGCAGCCGGTTTTCCAGGCCTTGCAGCAGATCGCGCAGCACGCCGAACGTGTCTTCGGGGGACGAGAGCGCCGCCTGAGCGATTTCCGCGATCGCGGCGTTGGGCTGCGACACACCGCCGGAGGCGCGCGTCTTCACGACCGCCGGCAGCTTCTGCATCGCGCGCGCTTGCGCCGGATCCAGCTCAGCGCGGGCGCCGAGATCATTGATGACTGTTTCGAGGGATTGAATCTGCGAGGTGAGTTCGCCTGTCGCGGCGCGATAGCTGCCGTTCTCGACTTCCAGCGCCGAGTTCGCGGAGCGAATCTGGTCCAGCTCGACGCGCGCGCTCCACTTTGCCCCCAGACCGATCAGAATCGGCAGCAGCAGCACGCCGACGATCATAAGTACCGTGGGACGGAGACTAATGGTTACGCGGCGAACGACGCCACTCGACCGATCCGCAATCACGACCGTATATCGACGTCTCTGCATGACCTCGTGCTGAAGGAGTTATCGGACCGTATCGACTTGCGCGATAAGGGGATGGACTCGAAAGATAGCGCGTCCGAGCCCGTGCACTCTACCACACGGCGTCCAAGGGTCCGCAAGCACAAATTTCGTAGCGAAGATCGCGCGAAAATCAGACGCGCTTACAGTTGAGGTCGCCTACTATCCGCGAGCGACGTCAGCCTTTAGACTTCAGCGTTTAGACTTCAGACTTCGGAGTCCCTCGAGAAAGGATCCGCTGTGCGTCTCAGAGCCTTCGCGTGTGCCGCCGTTCTCGCGACTGCGATCGCTTCGCCATGGAGCTCGACGACGATCGCGCTCGGCGGCCCCGGCGTGACGCCGGTCCCGTGCGCCGATCAAGCGTGGACGCCTGGCGATCCTGCCTTCGAAGCGCTCGCCGGCGCGAAATCGATCGTCGGCAAGAACGATGGCGGGCTGTATCGCATCGAGATCCCGGAGCGATGGAACGGCGAGCTCGTGTTGTTCGCGCACGGCTTCGTGCCGAATGCCGGACCGAACGGATCGAATCTTCGCGTCGGCAACCACCGCATTCGCGAGCATCTCGTTCAACAGGGATTCGCATGGGCCGCGTCGAGCTATCGCTGCAATGGCTACGTCCCTGGTCAGGGTCTGGTTGACACGGTCGCGCTGATCGAGCTGTTCACCAAATCGAACGAAGGGCGCGCCCCGCAGCGAACCTATCTGACGGGCGAATCGATGGGCGGTCACGTCACGCTGCTCGGGATGCAGGAGTTTCCGACGACGTTTGCCGGCGGGCTCGCGATGTGTCCGGCGGGACCGGAGCTGTTCGACTATTTCGCGGCGGTCAGCGCGGCGGCGGAGGTCGTCACCGGCGTGCAATTCCACGCGGACACGATGCAGCAGGACATCGCGAAGATGACCGAGCTGCTGGGCAAGCCGCCGGAGTACACGGCGAAAGGCCGCCAGCTCGCGAGCGTCCAGATTCAGATCAGCGGCGGTCCGAGGCCGTTCGCGGCCGAGGGGCTCGCGTCGCGCTTTCTCGGCAACATGGCGACGAGCCAGGGCGCGCTCGTCGGCAGCACGACGCCGACCAATCGCGCGGTCGACACCGCGCACATCAGGTACGCGATCGACGAAGGCCTCGGCCTGACGGCGGACGCGCTCAACGCGAACGCGCGCCGGAAGCAAGGCGACCCGCAGATGCGCGGCGGTAACGGACCGTACGAAGAAGTGGTGCCGTTCGACGGAAAGATCCAGCGGCCGCTCGTGACGATGCACGGGACCGGCGATTTGTACGTGCCGATCTTCCTCGAGCAGTCGTTGAAGCGCGCCGTGGTCGCGGCCGGCAACGAGCGGCTGCTCGTGCAGAGGATTTATCGTATCGGCGCCCACTGCCAGTTCAGCCAGCCGGAGATGATCAAAGCCTTCGACGATCTCGTGAAATGGGTCCGCGACGGCACGAAGCCGGAAGGGGACGAGGTCCTGGGCGATCTTCGGAATGCAGGCATGAAATTCACGAACCCGCTGCGCGGGAACGATCCTGGTGGGCTGACGGTGAGGCCCGCCACGAATCCCTGATCCCGCAAGTTCGCCTCCGGGGAGTTGAGCTCTCCACCACGGAGGACACGGAGGACAGGAGGCATATGTCTTTTGATTTGAGTTCGACCTCCCGTCCGCCGTGCCCTCCGTGGTGGAGAGGTTGCGTTTACGTACTGGCAGCCTTCGTCGCTTGCGCTCCCGCGTTCGGACAAACAACGGACAAGGTCGACAGAGTCGACTTCGGGCGCGACGTGCTGCCGATCTTCAAGCAGAACTGCACCAGTTGCCACGGACCGGTCGTGCACCAGAACGGGTTCCGCCTCGACCAGCGCAGCGCGGCGATGCGCGGCAGCACGCAGTCGCCCGGCGTCATCCGCCCCGGCGAGAGCGCGTCGAGTATCTTGTTCGTCCGCGTGAGCAGCAATCGGTTCGGCCCACAGATGCCGCCCACCGGTCCGCTGCGGGCCGAGCAGATCGCGATCATCAAAGCCTGGCTCGACCAGGGCGCCGAGTGGCCCGACGAATTTGCCGGCGAGATTCCGGCCGCGCCGGTGGATCCGAGAGCGATGCGCCTCGTCGAGGCGCTTCGCCGCGGCAATCGCGCGTCGTTCACGCGTCTCGCCGCCGCCGAGCCGCGCGTCGGAAGTCTGCGAGGGCCGGGCGGCTCCACGCCGCTCATGTACGCCGTTCTGTACTCTGACGCCGCAGCCGTCCGAGCGTTGCTCGACGGCGGGGCTGATCCGAACGTCCGCAACGACGCCGGCGCAGTCGCGTTGATGTGGGCGGCCAACGACGTGGAGAAAACTCGGTTGCTCCTCGATCGCGGCGCGAAGGTGGAGGCAAAGTCGGACGATGGCCGTACGGCGCTGCTGATTGCGGCGGGACTCCGCGGCGCCGCGCCCGTCGTGAAGCTGCTGCTCGATCGCGGCGCGAACCTCTCGATGAAGGCGCCGGGTCTCGGGGGCGAGACGAATCCATTGCTCGAGGCGGCAACGGCCGGCGACGCGGCCATCGTGCGGCTGCTCGTCGAGCGCGGCGCTGACGTGAAGGCGGTCGGCTACGTCGGACTGGCGTTCACGCTGCACGCGCATTGCGTCGAATGCTTCGACATCCTCGTCAAATCGATGGACCCGCAGACGGTCACGTTTGCGGCGCTCGTCGCGTCGCCCCCGCTTGGCGATGGGACCAGCCTGATGCGGCTTCTCGATCGCGGTGCGGATCCGGCAGTCAAGGACCAGGAGGGCAGCAGCATCCTGATGCGGGTCGGCAGCTCCGATCTGTTTCCGGTCGACGTCATCAAGGCGTTGATCGCGCGCGGCGTCGACGTGAACACCGCAAACGGCGCCGGCGCCACGGCGCTCAACATCGCGAAGCGCAATGGGCACACGACGCCCGTCGTCGATCTGCTGCTCAAAGCGGGCGCGAAGGAAACGGACGCCTCGTCCGCCATCCCTTCCAACGCGATGTCGGCGGCGCCCGCAGCCTCGCCTCGCGCCGCGGTGGAGCGCGTGCTGCCGCTGCTCCAGCAGACCGACGTCACGTTCCTGAAGAAGTCGGGGTGCGTGTCGTGCCACAACAACACGCTGGCCGCGATGACGGTGGCGACGGCGCGCAATCGCGGCCTGCGCGTCGACGAAGAGACCGCGCATCGGCAGGCGCAGGCGATTGCAGACTATCTCGACGGCTGGCGCGAGCGGGCGCTGCAGGGCATCGCGATTCCCGGCGACGCCGACACGGTCAGCTACATCCTGCTCGGTCTTTCCGCGGAGAACTATCCGGCGACTGACGCGACCGAGGCGATGGCGCGCCTGCTCAGGCGCCAGCAGCGCCCGAACGGCCAATGGCGCATCTTCGCGCACCGGCCGCCGCTCGAAGCAAGCGACATCCAGGTCACCGCCGCATCGATGCGTTCGCTGCAGATCTATGCGCCGCCAACCGATCGCGCAGCGTTTCAACAGGCCGTCGAGCGCGCATCGGCGTGGCTCGCGCAGGCGCAGCCCAGGACGACAGAAGATCGCGCGTTCCAGCTCCTGGGACTGGGCTGGGCCAAATCAGGAAAGGGCGCGATTCAGAAAGCGGCGCGGTCGCTCGTCGCGGAGCAACGGCCCGACGGCGGCTGGGCGCAGCTTCCGACGCTGACGAGCGATGCGTATGCGACGGGCCAGGCGCTCGTCGCGCTCGAACAGAGCGGCGCGATCGCGGCGAGCGACCCGGTCTACAAGCGCGGCGTCCAGTTCCTGCTGAACACACAGCTCGAAGACGGATCGTGGTACGTGAAAGCGCGCGCGCTCGTCATCCAGCCGTACTTCGAGAGCGGATTCCCGCACGGCCACGATCAGTTCATTTCGGTGGCTGCAAGCAACTGGGCGGCGATGGCGCTCGCGCTGGCGATTCCCACACCGGATCCTGCCGGCCGATTGCGATAAACCCTTCGACCGGCCAGGACGCCGGCGGTTCACCGCGCCTGTCTGTGGTGCGCCGCTCGACACCGTTGGGTTGGACATCGTGACGACGCTCGCCAGTGCGGCGATCGACGATGAGCTCCACGCCGTTTGCGTCGGCGATGATCCGCATGAACCGATAGTAGTCACCGTCCATGCCTCGCCGCAGGATGAGTGCGTTCATATTTAGTTTTCGCCAACAGGAAGTGACTCTAACTATCGCCGCAGACGGCGTTCAGCAGCAAGAGGAAATACCGACAAATCTTCGGTCGCGCTGACGGATGTCAAAAGTCTGCGTGACGGTGGACTATCGCTCGCTCTCCGTTCACGTCGTCATGCGGAACTGCAAGGCCTCGGCGACGTGATCGGCGCCGATCGATTCGCTCCCAGCCAAATCCGCGATCGTGCGCGCGACTTTCCGCACGCGGTCGTAACCGCGCGCGCTCAAGGCCATCGTCCGGATCGCCGACATGAGGAGCTTCATCCCGACGCGATCGATCGTACAGTGCGCCGCCATCAACGACGGCGTCAGCTCGGCGTTCGTGCGCACGGCCGCGCGCCTGTAGTCCCTGGGGTCGTTATAGCGATCGTGCTGGCATAGGCGGGCGGCGACGACACGAGCCCGGACCGACGACGATGATTCGCCGCACGGCGAATCGCACAACACGTCGGGTGAAAGCGCCGGCACATCGACGGTGAGGTCGAGGCGATCGCGCAGCGGACCCGAGAGTCGATCGCGATAGCGCGACATGTGCTGCGGCGTGCAGCGGCACTCGCGCGTGGGATCGCCCGCGAATCCACAGGGACATGGATTCATCGCGCCGACGAGCATGAAGCGCGCCGGAAACGCGCAGGTACGCGCGGCTCGCGCCACAGTGACGCGTCCTTCCTCGAGCGGCTGCCGCAGCACTTCGAGCACGTGACGGCTGAACTCGAGCATCTCGTCGAGAAACAACACACCGTGATGCGCCAGGCTGACTTCGCCGGGCCGTGGGTGCGAGCCGCCGCCGACGAGCGCCGCGTGGGAAATCGTGTGATGCGGCGCGCGGAACGGACGATCGATCAGCAGCCCGCCGCCCGGGAACAGCAGACCGGCGACGGAATGCACCGTCGTCACCTCGAGCGCTTCGTCGAACGCCAGCGGCGGCAGAATGCCCGCCACGCGACGCGCCATCATCGTCTTGCCGGCGCCGGGCGGACCCACGAGCAGCAGGTTGTGCCCGCCGGCCGCCGCCACTTCGAGCGCGCGGCGAGCGAGCATCTGACCGCGCACGTCGGCGAGGTCTGGAAGGTCTCTTGGGCCGGGTGGGTCGGATAGGGCAGGTCGGTCAGGTGGGTCGGGTAGGATTCGCGAGTCGGGCCGCTCTGCGAACGCTTTCCGCTCCGCGGGATCGTTGAGCGCGCGGACGGCTTCGACGAGCGACGACACGGCGACGATTTCCAACCCCGACACGATCGCCGCCTCGCGGGCATTGCCGGCCGGCAGAAGAATGCCGGACAGGCCATCGCGCCGCGCCGCCGCGGCGATCGGCAGGACACCGCGGGTCATCTGAATCGATCCGTCGAGCGACAGCTCGCCCAGCACGACGAGGTCCGCGACGTGGCGCCGCTCGACGGCGCCCGCCGCGGCGAGAATGCCGAGCGCGATCGGCAGATCGAACGAAGCGCCTGCTTTGCGAACGTCGGCCGGCGACAGGTTCACGGTGATCTTGTGCGGCGGATACTCGAATCCTGAATTGCGAATCGCCAGCCGCACGCGTTGCCGGCTCTCGCGGACGCTCGCGTCCGGCAAGCCGACCATCGTGAACGAGGGAAGACCGAACGACACGTCGACCTCGACGTGGACGGGAGAGGCGTCGACGCCGAAGACCGCAGCCGTCCGCAAACAGGCGAGCATGGCGCCGATGTCTGCAAGACCGGTCGCAACGAACGCGCGTGAATGTTTTCAACGAGTTGGCTGATGCAAGGCGCTCGAGCGAGGCAATTTCTGCCACGGCGGCAACCGTGGCAGCGGGCAGGAATTGCTAGTGGACCGTTATCAAAACCCAAAGATTTCTTTGCGGTCTTTGCGCTCTTTGCGTTCCTCGTTGGTGGCGCGTCCGGTACTGATTCAATGGAGACACGGCACCAGTCGCTTCGAACGGACTTTTTACTTGACATCCGCCACAGCCGAGACGAATCGTTGTCGAAATCGGTTCCGGTCGTGGTCGTCCGCGAAGTCATCGGAGTTGATATGAAAACTCGCTTGCTGGTCGCCGCAATTTCCGGAGCAACCGCCCTCTGGCTCACGGCCTCGCCGTTGGCCCAGTCGGGCAACGCCGCGGGCAAGCCCAGGCCGCAGCGATCGGGCTTTCAGGACTTCAAGGAAAGCGACTCGTTCAAGCTCGGGATTGGAATCGTCGACCGGTTCTCGTGCTTTGTCGGGGCTCTCACGCAGCCCGCGATTTACGCCGGCAACATGCTCGTCGACTGCGACGGCGAGATTCCGCACAACGAGACGACCATCGCCGTGAATTCGAGCGATCCGCTGCACGCCGCCGGCGGCTATCACTCGTATCAACAAGTGCAGGTTGGCTCGACGATCCATCAGCACATCGTGGGGACCGCATCGGTGACGTTGGACGGCGGGCAGAACTGGCGTGAGGTCGTGCCGCCCATCACGCCGTATCAGTTCACGGGCGATCCGGCACTCGCGTTCGATGCACGCGGCCGGCTCTACTTCGGCAACATTGCCGATCACGAGGGACAGGGCGCCGGCAACTTCACCGGTCCCAGCGTCGTCGTCGCGCGGTCGGACGATGGCGGGTTCACCTGGACGAATCCGGTGACGGTGGCGAGCGGTCAAGGCGGCATCGACAGGTCCGGCTTCGGCGTTGAGATTTTCCAGGACAAGGACTACATCGCCGCGGACGCCAATCCCTCCAGTCCGCACGCCAACCGTGTGTACGCGAGTTGGACGAGCTTCCAAAGCAAATTCAGCGGCGGCGCGGCGCCGGTGGCCTTCCGCTCGCCGATCATGATCTCGCACTCCGACGATGGCGTGGCGTGGAGCGCCGGCCAGGAGGTGAGCGGCTTCAGTCCGAGTTGCTCGTCGGCGCTCTTCGGCGCGCCGAACGAATGCGATTTCAATCAGTTCTCCTATCCCACCGTCGCGCCGAACGGCCGCGTGTACGTCTCGTTCGAGAACTTCAACACGCCGGCCGAGAACCAGACGATGGTCGTCTCGTCGAGCGACGGCGGGGCGACCTGGAGCGCGCCCGTCCGGGTCGACACGGTCTTCGACATCAACTTCCCGCTGAACGTCGACCGCCGCCAGACGTTGACCGGCTGTCAGCTCCGTGTCAATGCAGTCGCGAATGCTGCCGCCGATCCAAGCGACCCGACGGGCCGGACCGTTTATGTGGTCTGGGCCGACAATCGGAATGGCAGTGCGAACCGCACCAATACGGACGTGTTCCTCGCGCGGTCGACCGATGGTGGCGTAACGTGGACCCGCGTCGCAGTCGACACGACATCGAACGACCAGTTCTTCCCATGGGTCGCCGTCGGGCCCGATGGCCGCGTGAGCGTCGGCTACATGGATCGCGGCTACTCGTCCGGTCAGAAGGTCTGCCAGTATGGCTTTACGCTGAGCCGACTCACCTTCGACGCGGGAGGACACGCGACCATTGTCACGCGTCAGCGTGTCGATACCGGACTGTCCGATCCGGGTCACTCGCGCTGGTTCTCGGCGACGACGGATGGTAACGGCCGGTTCATCGGCGACTACAACGGCGTCGCCGTGGGGCCCGACCGCGCGACGTGGAGCCTATGGACCGACCAGCGAAACCTCGTGCAAAATCCGCCGTCGCCGACGCGCACGCACGGCCAACACGCGGTCGGCACGCTGACGCGATGAC
>DASYQZ010000183.1:0-7118 GCA_036004865.1 Vicinamibacterales bacterium | reverse complement strand
CCACATTCGAGCCTGGCACCTCCGTTGCTGAACAGTTGTTCAAGCCGCCGGCGCGGCGCCGGCGGCGCGACGCGGAGGCGACATGCTGGCTGCGATCCCGTTCCAGGACCATTCCGGATCGCCGCTCGTGTCCCGCCGGGACTTCGTCCGGCTGTGCTCGATGGCGGCGGCGGCCGTCGGCCTCGGGCCGATCGCGGCCGAGCGGTTTCTCGAAGCCGCGGCGCGCGGCGTGAAGCCCTCCGTCATCTGGCTGCAGTTCCAGGAGTGCACCGGCTGCACCGAATCGCTCCTGCGGACGACGCACCCTACCGTCGACGATCTCATCCTCGATCTCATCTCGCTCGATTACCACGAGACCCTGTTTGCGGCCGCCGGTCATCAGGCAGAAGCCGCGCTCGAACAGGCGATGCGCACAAAGGCGGGGAAGTACGTGTGTGTCGTCGAGGGCGCGATCCCGACAAAGGAGAACGGGATTTACTGCATGATCGGCGGCCGTACGGCGCTCGAGATCGTGAAGGACGTGGCCGGGCAGGCCGGCGCCGTCATCGCCATCGGATCGTGCGCGTCATGGGGCGGCATTCCCTCCGCCGATCCCAATCCGACGGGCGCTGTGGGCGCGCACGAAGTGCTGCGCACGGTCCATTCGTTCGATCCGTGCATTGCTTGCGCGATTCACACCCTCGATCTCGACGGACGCGAGCTCGCCCGCGTACGTGCCTTATGACGTACGTGCTTGGCCTCGGCAACGTGTTGATGGGCGACGATGGATTCGGTCCAACGGTCGTCCGTGCATTCGAGGCCGAATACGCCGTCGGGCCTGGCGTCGAGATCGTCGACCTCGGAACGCGCGGTCTCGATCTGACGCCGTGGCTCGCTGATGCGAGGCAGGTGATCATCATCGACACCGTGAATACGGGGCAGGCGCCCGGCACGCTTCGCGTGTACGACAAGCGCGAGCTGATGCGGCACGTGCCGTCGGCCCGCGCGGGGCCGCACGATCCGGGCGTGAAGGAGGCGCTCCTCGCGCTCGACTTCTCCGGACGCGGTCCCTCAGAGTTCGCGCTGATCGGAGTCGTGCCGCTGTGCGTCGAGATGGGTGTGGACCTCACCCCGACCATTCGTGCAATGGTGCCGGCTGCCGTGGAATTGCTGGCGACGATGCTCCGGCTCTTCGGGGCCATCGTCATGCGTCGCGAGCAGCCCTCGCCTCGGCATCCCTGGTGGACCGTGTCGCCGCCGCCCAGGACGTCGAACTGACGGTTTTCC
Organism: Vicinamibacterales bacterium; assembly: GCA_036004865.1. GTDB lineage: Bacteria > Acidobacteriota > Vicinamibacteria > Vicinamibacterales > CAVVIG01 > QHWF01. Next base: position 5,852 of record DASYQZ010000183.1, on the reverse strand, counting down.
GGCAACTCCCGCCGATTCCCGCCGCATTCGAGCGGGCACGCCCGATGAATTGTTCCCACGATGATTCGCAGGAGGAACGAATGCGATGACGCGCATGATTTGCATCCTTCACGCCTTCATCGCGAGCGCCGGCCTTCTCGGCGGCGCCGCATGCGGGACCGAAGCTCGCGCGAAGACCGAGCGCGACTCTTCCACGCGTGGACGCCCGGCCGTCGCGGTGACTATCGCGCCGGCCACCGCTTCAGACGTCATCGAAACGGTCGACGCCGTCGGGTCGCTCGCGCCGAAGTTCGTGGCCGACGTCAAGTCGGAGGTTTCGGGCACCGTGACGGCGGTGTACGTCACCGAGTGGGTGGCGGTGCGGAGGGGTGCACCGCTGGCGCGGCTCGATGCGACGGAAACCGATGCGGCCATCGAGGCGCTGAAGGCGATCGAGGCGCAGACGCGCGTGGTGGAATCGCGCGCGCGCCGCGAGCACGAGCGGGCGCTGCAGCTCCAGAAATACGGCCTCATCACCCCGCAGGCGCTCGACGAGGCGCGTTCGGCGCTCGAAGCGGCCGAGGCCGGATGCGCGGCCGCACGCGCGCAGATCCGGACCGGAGAGGCGCGGCTCGCGAAGTCCTTCATCAACGCACCGATGGACGGCATCGTCGCGGCGCGGCGCATCAGCGTCGGCGATCGGGTCGAGAACATGGGCGGCGGCGAGCCCATGTTCCGAATCGTCGACAACCGCGTGCTCGATCTGACGATGGCGGTCCCGGCGTCGCAGCTGGCGGCGATTCGCGTCGGACAGCCGATCGAGTTCGCAACCGATGCGCTGCCAGGCCGCACGTTCACGGGCCGCGTGATGTTCATCAACCCCGCCATCGACGAAGCAAGCCGATCGGTCAAGGTGATTGCCGCGGTGCCGAACGGCGACGGGTTGTTGAAGGGCGGCCTGTTCGTTCAGGGCCGCATTGTCGTCGGCCGGCGACAGAACGTCCTGCGGGTACCGCGTGAGGCGCTCGTCAACTGGAACGCGGCGGCGCGAACGGCCGACGTCTTCGTGGTATGGGCCGGCGCCGCGGAGCGGCGCCCGGTCAAGACCGGATCGGTCGGCGAGAACGGGATCGAGATCACGGCTGGCCTCGACCGCGGGGACCGGGTCGTGGTCCGTGGCGCCTTCGCGCTGCGTCCCGGGGATCGCGTGACGCTCGGGTCGGCAGACGAAGGCGCATAGCCATGTTCCTCTCCAACCTCTCGATCACACGGCCCGTCTTCGCGACCGTGATGATGCTGTCGCTCCTGACGCTGGGGATCGCTTCGTACCGGCGGCTGGCGATCGATTTGTATCCGAACGTCGAGATCCCGGTCATCACGATCGTGACGGTTTTTCCCGGCGCGTCTCCGGAGGCGGTGGAGCGCGAGGTTTCGAAGCGGATCGAGGAAGCGGTGAACCCGATCGCCGGCGTGCGGCACGTGGGCTCGATCTCGCGCGAAGGCGTGTCGCAAATCTTCGTCGAGTTCGAGCTGGAGGTGAGCGCCGATCGCGCCGCCGAAGAGGCGCGCACGAAGATCGCCGCCATCCGCGGCGATCTGCCGGTCGGGATGCGCGATCCGATCATCGAGAAGCTCGACGTCGGCGGCATGCCCGTCGTGTCGTTGGCGGTCCGCTCGACGATGCTGTCTCCCCCCGATCTGACGGCGCTCGTCGAGAAGACGATCAAGCGCCGGCTCGAGAACGTCTCGGGCGTCGGCAAGATCGATCTCGTCGGCGCCGTCACCCGTGAGATCGCAATCGAAATCAAACCGGACCGCCTCGATGCGCTCGCGATCGGGATCGACGAGGTGATGAGCGGCCTGCGGCGCGAGAACATCGACACGCCGCTCGGCCGGGTGAGTGGAGTGGCGAGTGAATCGTCGATTCGCGTACAGGGGAAAGCGCGCACGGTCGACGAATTCCGGACGATGATCGTCACTAGGCGCGGCGGGCGGCCGATCGCGCTCGGCGAAGTGGCGGACGTCATCGATGGCGTCGAGGAAGTCCGCTCGATGGCGTTCGTCGACGGCGCGCCGGCCGTCGCCCTCGACGTCCTGAAGCAGTCCGGCGCCAACGCCGTCGGCGTCGCCGATGCGGTCAGGAAAGAAGCGGCGGCGCTGGCCCCCGCGCTGCCGGCGGGCACGACCCTCGAGTTCGTGCGCGACGGCTCGGTGATGATCCGCGAGTCGGTGGAGGACGTTCAGCAGACGCTCGTCATCGGCGGGCTGCTGACGATTCTCATCGTCTTCGTCTTCCTGAACTCGTGGCGGTCCACCGTGATCACCGGGCTCACCCTGCCGATCTCCGTCATCGCCTCGTTCATCGTGATGAACTTCGCGGGGATGACGCTCAACGTCATGACGCTCATGGCGCTGTCGCTCGCCATCGGCCTGCTCATCGACGATGCGATCGTCGTGCGGGAGAACATCGTGCGGCATCTGGAGCGCGGCGAAGATCATTTCGAGGCGGCGCGCCAGGGGACCGGCGAGATCGGCCTCGCCGTCCTCGCGACGACCTTCTCGATCATCGCGGTGTTCATCCCGGTCGCGTTCATGAAAGGCATCGTCGGCCGCTTCTTCTTCGCGTTCGGCATCACCGTGGCGTTCGCCGTGCTCGTCTCGCTGTTCGTCTCCTTCACGCTGGACCCGATGCTGTCGTCCCGGTGGATCGATCCGGACATCGCCCGGACGGGCCGGCGCAATCCGATCGCGCGGCTGCTCGACGGCTTCAACCGCTGGTTCGATCGCACGGCCGACGGCTACCGGTCCGTCATCGCTTGGGCGCTGGCGCATCGTCTGGCCGTCGTCGGTCTCGCGTTCGCGGCGTTTGTCGCCGGCGTGACGGCGATGGGACTGCTCGAGAGCGAGTTCTTCCCGCAGTTCGATCAGGGCGAGTTCGTCGCGTCGTTCAAGACCGCACCCGACGCCTCGATCGACGAGACGCGGGGACGGCTCGAGGTGGTGACCGCCACGCTTCGCGAGTTTCCGGAAATCGAGCGGCAATACGCGAGCATCGGCGCCGGCGACGCGGGCACCGTGCGCGACGCGCGCGTCTATATCAAGCTGACCGCTCGACCCACGGGTGTAGCGCAGGCCTTCAGGCCTGCCCGACGTTCGCAACACGAGATCGAGCGCGACCTGCGCTCGCGGTTGCTGGAGATTCCCGGCATCGTGCCGTGGCTCGGCCAGGCCGCGTCGTTCGACAACCGCAAGCCGCTCCTGGTCAACATCCGCGGCGAAGCGCTCGACGTGCTCAAGCCGTACTCGCAGAAGCTGAAAGACGCGCTCTACGACGTTCCGGGCGTCGTCGACCTCGAAGCGACGCTCGAACACGAAGCGCCGGAGTACCGGCTGATCGTCGATCGCGATCGCGCGGCCGACGTCGGGCTCGACAGCGGCGCGATCGCCGGCACCGTCGGTCCCCTCGTGGGCGGACAGACCGTGACGACGTTCGAGGACCGCGAAGGGGACACGCACGACGTCCGCGTGCGCCTTCCAGCCGCGCTCCGTCAGGATATGGCGGCCATCGAGCGGCTGCGGGTGGCGGTCGCGGGCGGCGGAGTCCCATCGGCGGCGCTCGTCCCAATCGGCAGCGTCGCTCGATACGAGCTCGGCACGACGCCCTCCGAGATCGGGCGCATGGACTTGTCGCGGCAGGTGGTCGTCAGCGGCAATCTTGACGGCCTGCCGCTCGGCACGGCTGTCGCGAGCGTGAAGCGCGCGGCGGGCGCGCTCGGCCTGCCGCCCGGCTACCGCGTCGAGATCTCGGGCGAGAACGAAGCGATGGAGGAGTCGTTCCGCTACATGGGCGAGGCGCTCATCCTGGCGATCGTGTTCGTGTACCTGATCCTGGCCGCGCAGTTCGAGTCGTTCGTCGATCCGCTCTCGATCATGTTGTCGCTGCCGCTGTCGATCGTCGGCATGGCGGCGATGCTGCTGCTGACGGGCGATACGGTGAACATCATGTCGCTCATCGGCCTCATCATGCTGATGGGTCTCGTGACGAAGAACGCGATCCTGCTCGTCGACTACAGCAAGGTGCTCCGCGGACGCGGCCTCGACCGGACGCGTGCCGTTGTCGAGGCAGGACGCACGCGGCTGCGTCCGATCATCATGACCACGTCGGCGATGGTATTCGGGATGCTGCCGCTCGCGCTCGGGCTCGGATCGGGCGGCGAGATGCGCGCGCCGATGGCACGAGCGGTCATCGGCGGCTGATCACGTCGACGCTCCTCACGTTGATTGTCGTGCCGGTCGTGTACACGCTGCTCGACGACATGTCGGCGTGGGTCGGCCGATATACGCGCCGCAGCATCACGGCCGCGGCAACCGCCGTGCTCGCTATCGCTGCGGTGACGTGGCCATCGATCGTGGGCGCACAGCCGACGTCGACGCGCACGCTCACGCTCGAGGAGGCGCTGGCCATCGCCGCGGCGCAGAACCGCGACGTGCAGAAAGCGGTCGAGTACCAGAACTGGGTCCGCGCGAAATACGTGGAGGAGCGCGCGTCCGCGCTGCCGCAGGTGACGTTCAGCGGCAACGCGCTGCGGCAGTTCGACGACAGTCAGAGCCGGCTGTTCCGGAACTTCACCGGCTTCGGCGACACCCCCTCATCTTCGGTCGACATCCGCGAAATCTTCGGCGGCCGGCAGGACGTGCGCATCGCGGAAGTGCGCATCACACAGCCCTTGTTCACGTGGGGTCAGGTCGGCGCCGCCGTTCGGGCGGCGCGCGTCGGCTACGGCTTTGCCGATGCGCAGCTGCGGCGGTTCCGCCAGTCGGTCGCCAAAGACGTGTCGACCGCGTTCTACGACGTGCTCGCCGCGCGCGAGCTCGCCGCGCTCGCGAGCGAGGATCTCGCGCAGAAGCAGCGTCACCACGATCGGGCGAAGGACCGGCGCGCCATCGGCGTCGCCACCGAATACGACGTGCTCGCGGCGGAAGTCGTCGTGAAGAACGCGAGGCCGGCGGTGATCCGCGCCGACAACGCGGTGCGCGTCAGTCGCGAGCAGCTGCGGTTTCTGCTCGCCGAAACGGCGACCGACATCGACGCCTCCGGCACGCTTGCGACCGCGGTGCAGCCGCCTCCGCCGTACAGGGAGATGGTGGCGCGGGCGCTCCAGAACCGGCCCGAGCTCGCGGAGCTGGCGAGCCAGCGCAGCATCTACGCCGAGCTCGTGACGATCGCGCGCGCGGCCGACAAACCGCGCATCGATTTCGCGACCGCGATCGGCACACGCAACCTCGCGCTGCCGTCGTTGTCGGCGACCGGCCGTACCTGGAACGCGGCGATCGTCGCCACCATGCCGATCTTCGACGGCATGCGGGCGCGCGGCCGCACGGCGCAGGCACAGACCGACCTCGCTCGCGTGAAGCTCGACGAGCTCAAGCTGCGCGACGCCATCATGCTCGAATTGCGGCTGGCGGTGAATGCCGTGCAAGAGGCCGGCGAAATCGTCACGGCGCTCGCCGGCACCGTCGATCAAGCGGAGACGCTCCTGTTTCTCGCGGAGAAGGGATACGAGCTCGGTGTCAAGACGCACCTGGACGTGCAGGACGCGCAGCTCAACCTCCTGTCGGCGAAGAGCAACCTCGCGCGCGCGCAGCGCGATTATCACGTGGCGCGCGTCACGCTCGAATGGGCGGCCGGGACGATCGAGACCGGTGGAACGCCATGAGCCGCGCACTGTGCGTCGCGCTGTCGCTCATCGCTGCTTTCCTGATGGCGGTCGCGAGCGCCGCCGGGATCTATCGGCCGGACGTGGATGCGAATGAAACAGCATCGTGGGCCGCGCAGGGCGTCGGCCAGGACATCGTCAATCTGTTCGTCGTCT
>DASYQZ010000182.1:0-4796 GCA_036004865.1 Vicinamibacterales bacterium | reverse complement strand
GCTCTGGTGTGAGTGGAACGGCAAGTATCGCGATTCGGTGCGCGACTACTGGCGCAGCCAGGAAGCCGCGATGGCCGATTTCGCCTCGCGGTTGACCGGCAGCTCCGATCTGTATCAGGACGACGGCCGGAAGCCGTGGGCAAGCATCAACTTCATCACGGCGCACGACGGCTTCACGCTGCACGACCTCGTCAGCTACAACGAGAAGCACAACGAGGCGAACGGCGAAGAGAACCGCGACGGCGAGAGCCACAATCGTTCGTGGAATCTCGGCGCCGAAGGGCCGACAGACGACGCGGAGATCAACGCGCGGCGTGCGCGCCAGACGCGCAACTTCCTCGCGACGCTGTTCCTGTCGCAGGGCGTGCCGATGCTGCTCGGCGGCGACGAGATCGGACGCACGCAAGGCGGGAACAACAACGCGTACTGTCAGGACTCCGAGATCTCATGGTTCGACTGGGACCACGTCGACGAAGATTTGCTGGAGTTCACGCGGCGGCTGATTGCATTTCGTGCCGAGCATCCCGTGTTCCACCGGCGAGGCTGGTTCAAGGGCCGTCCCATCCGCGGCAAGGGCGTCACCGACATCGCGTGGCTGAAGCCGGACGGTTCGGACATGTCGGCCGAGGACTGGGGTCAGTGGTCCGCGAAGAGCTTCGCGGTGTTCCTGTTCGGCGAAGGGCTCCTGTCCTACGACGAGCGCGGCCGTCCCGAGCGCGACGACAGCTTCCTGCTGCTGTTCAACGCCCACACGGACGTGGTCCAGTTCACGCTGCCGGGCGAACCACTCGGACGCCATTGGGCGGTCGCCCTCGACACGGCGGAGAATGACATTCCCGACAAGCCGGAGGTGAAGCACGACGCCGGCACGAAACTCGACCGGCCCGGCCTATCCCTTCTGGTGCTTCGCCGGACGAAGTAGAAGGTGTCTGACACGTCTGACACCAGATCTGATGACCGCGCGCGCAGATCGGGTGTCAGACGTGTCAGACGTGTCAGACACCTTGCGTCGACCGTTTCATCTCTTTCGCTTATTGGTTGGATTCGATCATTGTATTTAACTTCTGCATCGGGGTACGGCATAACTTGCCCCCGTGAGAACCGCCGCTCCTCCCGCCGCCGCCGGCCTGTACGATCCGGGCCACGAACACGACGCCTGCGGCGTCGGCTTTGTGGTCGACATCAAGGGCCGCCAGTCCCACGCGGTGATCGAGAAGGGTCTGCAAATCCTGATCAACCTTCTCCATCGCGGCGCGTGCGGCTGCGAGGCCAATACGGGCGATGGCGCCGGCGTGCTGATTCAGATGCCCGACCGGTTTCTGCGCAAGGTGACCGGGCCGCTCGGCATCACGCTGCCCCCGCCCGGCCGCTACGGCGCCGGACTGGTCTTTTTGCCACGCGAGAACGGCGAGCGCGATCGGGTTCGACAGCTCGTCGCGCAGACGGCTGACGAAGAGGGCCTCGATCTCCTCGGCTGGCGCGTCCTGTCGATCGACGACGTGTCGCTCGGAGCATCCGCCCGCGCGGCGCGACCGGTCATCGAGCAGGTCTTTATCGCTGACCGGGCTGACGGCGGCGAGCGCGACGGTGACGACGGCATGCGGTTCGAGCGCAAGCTCTACGTCGTTCGCAAACGCGTGGAGCACGCCGCCGACCGCCTCGGCCTCGCCGAGCGCCACGCGTTTTACATCCCGAGCCTGTCTTCGAAGACCCTGATCTACAAAGGCATGCTGACCGCCGATCAGATCGCTCCAGTGTTCCCGGATCTGATCGATCCCGATGTCGAATCGGCGCTCGCCCTCGTGCATCAGCGGTTCAGCACCAATACGTTCCCGTCGTGGCCGCTGGCGCATCCGTATCGGTACATCGCGCACAACGGGGAAATCAACACGCTGCGCGGCAACATCAACTGGATGCGCGCGCGCGAAGGGCTGCTCCGCTCGGAGTCGCTCGGCGACGACCTGCAGAAGATCCTGCCGATCATCCGCGAAGGCGGCAGCGACACGGCCATCTTCGACAACGTGCTCGAGTTCCTCGTGATGACGGGGCGGTCGCTGCCGCACGCCATCCTGATGATGATTCCCGAGCCATGGTCCGGCGACGACCGCATGGATCCGCGGCTCAAGGCCTTCTACGAGTACCACTCGGCGCTGATGGAGCCGTGGGACGGTCCGGCGTCGATCGCGTTCACCGACGGCACCGTGATCGGCGCGGTGCTCGATCGCAACGGCCTGCGTCCGTCGCGCTACTACGTGACGAAGGACGGCCTGGTCATCATGGCGTCGGAAGTCGGCGTGCTCGACATCCCGGCGGAGAACATCCTGCTCAAGGAGCGGCTCCACCCCGGCCGCATCTTCCTCGTGGACACCGCCGAGCAGCGCATCGTCGCGGACGACGAGATCAAGCGGGAGCTTGCCGCGGCGCATCCGTACGCGCGATGGCTCGCCGAGCACCTCGTCGACATCGACGATCTGCCGCCGGCGCCCTATCTGCCGCGCGTCAGCCACGAAGCGGTGCAGCGGCGCCAGCAGGTGTTCGGCTACACGCACGAGGATCTGCGGCTGCTGCTCGCGCCGATGGCGACCACCGGGGAAGAGCCGATCGGCTCGATGGGCACCGACACGGCGCTCGCCGTGCTGTCGGACCGTCCCCGGCTGCTCTACGACTACTTCAAGCAGTTGTTCGCGCAGGTCACCAATCCGCCGCTCGACGCAATCCGCGAAGAGCTGGTCACGACGATGGGGTCCACGATTGGACCGGAAGGGAACCTGCTCGATCCGCGGCCCGAATCGTGCCGGCAGATCAAGATCAAGTATCCCGTCATCGACAACGATCAGATCGCGAAGCTGCGGCACGTGTACGAGCCGGGCTTCCGGTCGATCACCCTGCCGATGCTGTTCGATCCGCGTCAGGACGGCCCGGGTCTCGAGCGCGCGATGAGCGAGCTCAAGAAGCGGGCGAGCGACGCGGTCGACGCGGGCTACACGATTCTGATTCTTTCGGATCGCGGCGCCGATCGGGACCTCGCACCGATTCCGAGTCTCCTCGCGACGGCCGGCGTTCACCATCACCTCGTGCGGCGGGGCACGCGCACGCGCTGCGGGCTCGTCGTCGAATCGGGCGATGCGCGCGAAGTGCATCACTGCGCGCTGCTGCTCGGATACGGCGCCGGCGTCGTGAATCCGTACCTGGCGTTCGAGACGCTCGATGATCTGATCCAGCAGCGCGCGCTCACCGACGTCACGCACGGTGAGGCGGTCGAGCGCTACATTCACGCGCTCAACAAAGGGATTCTGAAGGTGATGTCCAAGATGGGCATCTCGACCCTTCAGAGCTACTGCGGCGCGCAAATCTTCGAGGCGGTCGGTCTCGACTGCGCGTTCGTGGATCGCTACTTCACCTGGACGACGTCGCGGATCGGCGGCATCGGCATCGAGGCGATCGCGGAAGAAGTACTGAAGCGGCACCGGCGCGCATATCCCGTCCTGCGCATGGCCGAATCCGATCTCGACGGCGGAGGCGAATACCAGTGGCGCCGCGGCGGCGAGTATCACCTCTTCAATCCCGACACGGTGTTCAAGCTGCAGCACGCGACGCGGAGCGGACAGTACGCGATCTTCAAGGAGTACACGACGCTCGTCGACGATCAGAGCCGTAGACACGCCACGCTTCGCGGCCTGCTCGACATGGTGCCGGCGGCCGAGCCGGTGCCGATCGACGAAGTCGAGCCAGTGGAATCCATCGTCAGACGCTTCGCGACCGGCGCGATGTCGTACGGATCGATCAGTCAGGAGGCGCACGAAACGCTTGCCATCGCGATGAACCGCCTCGGCGGGAAGTCGAACACCGGCGAGGGCGGCGAGGATCCGGCGCGCTACCGGCTCGACGCGAACGGCGATTCCCGGCGGAGCGCGATCAAGCAGGTCGCGTCGGCGCGTTTCGGCGTCACCAGCGAATATCTCGTCAACGCGGACGATCTGCAGATCAAGATGGCGCAAGGCGCCAAGCCGGGCGAGGGCGGTCAGTTGCCCGGCCACAAGGTGTATCCGTGGATCGCGAAGGTGCGCTACGCGACACCGGGCGTCGGGCTGATTTCGCCGCCGCCGCATCACGACATTTATTCGATCGAGGATCTCGCGCAGCTCATCTACGACTTGAAGAACGCCAACCCGCGGGCGCGGATTTCGGTGAAGCTCGTGGCCGTCGCCGGCGTCGGCACGATCGCGGCCGGCGTCGCGAAAGCGCACGCCGACGTGGTGCTCATCTCGGGTCATGACGGCGGCACCGGCGCGGCGCCGCTCACGAGCATCAAGCACGGGGGCGTCCCGTGGGAGCTCGGGCTCGCCGAGACGCAGCAGGTGCTGCGGCTGAACGGACTGCGCGATCGCATCATCGTGCAGGTGGACGGTCAACTGAAGACCGGCCGCGACGTCGTCATCGCCGCGTTGATGGGCGCCGAGGAGTTCGGCTTCGCGACGGCGCCGCTCGTGGTATCGGGCTGCGTGATGATGCGCGTCTGTCATCTCAACACCTGTCCGGTCGGCATCGCGACGCAGGATCCGGCGTTGCGCGCGCAGTTCTCGGGCAAGCCCGAGTTCGTGATCAACTTCTTCCGCTTCATCGCCGAGGGAGTGCGCGAGTACATGGCCGCGCTCGGGTTCCGCACGATGGACGAGATGATCGGGCGCGTCGATCGCCTGAAGGTCCGCAACGCCATCGATCACTGGAAAGCGCGCGGCCTCGACTTCTCCGCCATCTTCCACCGCCCCGACGTCGGGCCGGACGTGGGCCGCTAC
>DASYQZ010000181.1:0-15138 GCA_036004865.1 Vicinamibacterales bacterium | reverse complement strand
ACGTTTCTCGAGGCGGTGATGCTCGGCGTCGGCGACGCGCTGCGCGCCGACCCGCGGGTCTTCGTCTACGGCCAGGACGTCGGCGGGAACTACGGCAACGCGTTCCTGCTGCTGCGGCCGCTGCTGAAGGAGTTCGGCGGTCGGCTGATCAACTCGCCGTTGGCGGAAGGCGCGGTACTCGGCGTGTGCGTCGGCGCGGCGCTCGCGGGACAGCGGCCGATTGGCGAGATGCAGTTCAACGATTTCGTCGCGACCGGCTTCAACCAGCTCGTGAACAATGCTGCGAAAATCCGGTATCGCTGGGGCGGAAGCGTCCCGATGGTCGTGCGGATGCCGTGGGGCGGGCTTCGCCACGCGGGCCCGTACCATTCCCAGAACACCGAGCCGTGGTTCTACCGCACGGCCGGCCTGAAGATTGTCGTCCCGTCGACGCCGCACGACGCGCGCGCGCTGATGGCATCGGCGGTCGCCGATCCGGATCCGGTGCTCTATTACGAGCACATCGCGCTCTATCGGGATCCGCGAATCAAGCAGGTGCTCGGCGACCAGCCACCGGCGGCGATTCCCCTCGGCCGTGCCGCGCTACGCCGCAGCGGCGACGACCTCGCGATCATTTCCTATGGCGCGTTCGTCCACGTCGGATTGCGCGTTGCCGAGCGGCTTGCGAAAGACGGTATCCAAGCGAGCGTTCTCGATCTGCGCAGCCTCGTGCCGCTCGACCGGGCCGCGGTGCTCGCGCTCGCGCGGCGCTGCCATCGCGTGCTGATCATTCACGAGGATTCGCGCACCGGCGGCATCGGCGAGAGCCTCGCCGCGATCGCTCAGGAGGAGGCCTTCGAATCGCTCGACGCTCCGGTGCGCATCGTCGGCGCCCTCGACACGCCGGTTCCATACTCGCCGCCGCTCGAAGAGGTCTATCTGCCGAGCGAGCAGCAAATCGAGCGCGCTGCACGTTTGTTAGTGGCGTACTAGCCGTCGCTACATGGACATCAGCGCCTGCGGCCACACCGGGGTCCCCAGCGCGGCAGCCGCGCTGGGGTGGCGCGCCGCGCCGCGGACATGGGAATCCGCGGCGCGGTGTCAGCGACAGGTCGCGGCGACATGGCGGGGTCCCCAACGCGGCAGCCGCGTTGGGGTGCCCGTGGGGCCCCGCCGCCAGTGAAAGAAAGCGTCCACAAGATGAAACAACGCTGCGCGTTGGTGGTGATGGGTGCATGGTTAATGGGGACGATCTGCACGTCGATCGTCGCGACGCAGAACTTCTACACGATCGATCGACTGCTGGCGGAGCGCGCGAATCCCGCGTTTGCGTCGACGGTCGATCGAATGGGATCGCCGCAGGCGCGCGATCTGTTGCGGTACCTGTCGTCCGAGCTGAATCGTCTTTACTTCCGGATCTGGAACCTGACGCAGCTCGTGCTCGGTGCGCTCGCGCTCTGGTTGATTTCCAGATCGGCCGCGCGCCGCGGCGTCGTGCTGATGCTGGCGATCGTCCTGCTGATGCTCGTCTATTTGACGCCCGCCATCGTCTCGCTCGGACGCAGCCTGGACTTCGTGCCTCGCGATCCGGCGCCGTCGGGCATGCAGCGGTTCTGGATCCTGCACGCCGCGTACACCTCGCTCGAGATGACCAAGCTGCTCATCGGCGCCGTCGTGACCTTCTGGCTGGCTCGACAGCCGTCACTTTTCAGAGACGACGTACGCGCGCTCGAACGCCCCTTCGAAGTACACCGGCTCGAGCCCTGACGCCCAATAGCCAACCATTTCGAGTGTCGGCTGCGTCGTCTCGAAGTCGGTTCTGAGAGTGGGGCCACCCGACACCGGAGTGAATTCGAGCCACCCTATCCACAAGCCGTGAGGCTGTTGCTCGGCATACGTTCGAGCCACGTAGGTCGTGCCCGACGGAGTTTGAATGCTCGCCCTGTGTTCGTGGACTAATTGCGCCATGCTGCATAGGATCAGCAAAACACGCGCCGCAGTCAATCGCGCCTCAGGGCCTCGAGCGGATCGATCGACGCCGCACGCCGCGCGGGAACGTAGCAGGCAACGGTCGCAACGATCAGCACGGTGAACGACACGGCGCTGAAGACGCGGGGATCGCTCGCGCTGATCCCATACAGCAAACTGCCCAGTACGCGGGAGAATGCCAGGGCTGTTGGAATTCCGAGCACTAGCCCGGCCACTGCAAGCTTCACACCCTGGGCCAGTACCAGGCGCACGACATCAGACGAATCGGCGCCGAGCGCCATGCGCAGACCGATCTCATGCGTACGTTCCGCGACCAGATACGATACGAGCGAGTAGAGGCCGATGACGGCGAGCCCAAGCGCGATCGTTGCGACGACGGTGGCGATCCGCGCGGCGAGCCGCACCGGCAGCGTCGATACGGCGACGTGCTCGGTCAGCGTCCGCGTGAAGAATCCCTGAACGTTGGGATCGACCGAGCGCAGCGTGCTTTGCACCGCGTTGGTCAGACGGTCGGTGAGCTCCGACGATCGGATGAGCAGCGCCAACCCGGGACGGGGATGCTGAGCGAACGGCAGGTAGATGTGACCCTGGTTCTCCTCGCCAAGCGTGATGTACTTGCTGTTCCGCGCGACGCCGATCACCTGCGCCGAGCTGTCCGACATGGATGGGTCGAGCCACAGGCGCCGGCCGACAGCCGTGCCATCCGGCCACAGCCGGTCGGCCAGCGTCTCGTTGACGATGACCACGGGAGCGCGTTCCCCATCGTCTCGATCGCCGAAGATGCGGCCGGCGACGATCGGCGTCCTCACTACCTCGAAATACCTGGGGCTGACAACGAGCAGGCTCGCCGTCGTGGACGAGGCCGTGGTCGCCGGCGTGACGCGCTCGCGCGCGTTCACGCGCACGACGGGCGTGGAGCTGTCGAGCGGCGCACGCCTCGACAGCGCGGCCGCCTCGACGCTCTGCAGCGCCGACACGCGCCGCAGGATGTCGTCGAACAGGCGCCGGTTCGCGGCCGGCGTGCTTCGGCCGGCGCCGTCGAGGTCGGTCGCGAGGACGCCGCGCGGCTCGAATCCGAGCGCGATTGCTTCGGCGTTTTGCGCGCTCCGCAGGAACAGCGCGGCGCCGATCAACAGCACCAGCGACACCGTGATCTGAATGGCTGAGAGCGCCGCACGGAGGCGCGCCGGCGATCGCCCGCCGATCGACGCGGCGGCGTTTTCCTTCAGCGCCGGCGCCGTCCCGGCCCGCATCGCCTGAAATGCGCCGACGATCGTGAGGAGGACTGCGGCGATCAATGTCGCGAGCACCGCGAAACCGATGACGCGGACGTCGAGACCGAGATCGAGCCGCAGTGTGAAATTCGGGAGCGGCGTGATCGACGCAAAGAGGCGGCTGGTCCAGAGCGACAGGACGAGCGCGACGATCCCGCCGGCGGTCGCGACGAGCGCGCTCTCGGCCAGCAGTATCGACCCCAGCCGCGCGCGGCTCGCGCCCAGTGCGACGCGCACGGCGAACTCGCGGCGCCGGCCGAGCACGCGCGCGAGCATCAGGTTGCCGACGTTCGCGCACGCGACGGCGAGCACGAGTCCGACGAGCCCGAGCAGCAGCGACAGGAAGACACGCGCGAGCCGCCGCTGTTCACCCGCCGCGAGCGTGCCGGGCAGCACGTCGATACCCGCCAACCGTGGCGCCGGCGCGAATTCGCGCGTCAACGCGCCGGCAATCGCCTGCAGCTCGGCACGCGCCTGTTCGGTGCCGACGCCCGGCTTCAGACGTCCGATGAGCGAGAGGGACGCGTCCGATCGATCGGTGTTCCAGTTCGGGCCGAGCGCCTGTCCCGATGTCTCGATCGGCATCCACAGATCGATCGGCGCGGCGATGAAGCTGCCGGCGAACGATCGGTCGACAACGCCAACAATCGTGTAGGGCACGCCCGTCAGCAGCACCTGACGGCCGACGACGGTCGAATCCGGCCCGAAGCGGCGCCTGCGGAACGACTCGCTGAGCGCGACGACGGGTGCCGCGTCTGGCCGATCGTCGGTTTCGGTGAGCGCGCGCCCCGCCACGATGCGTGCGCCGAGCATCGAGAGATACCGGCCCGACACGATCTCGCCGAGGATCTGATCCGTGCGGTTGTCGGCGCTCAGGATGAACGTGCCGAGATTCACGCCGCTCAGATCGGACAGCGTCGTCGATCGCTCGCGGATGTCGGCGAAGTCGGGGAACGAAAAAGAGAAACGGGTCACGGACCGGCCGGTGGCCGCTCGAGCGGCGATCCGCACCACGCGCTCCGGCTCGTACGAGGCGAGAGGCCGCAGCAGGACCGCGTTCACCAGGCTGAACATCGTGATGTTCGCGCCGATACTGACGCCGAGCGTCGTCACGGCGATCGCGGTAAATCCAGGCTTGCGGAGCAGAAGCCGGCAGGCGTAACGGAGGTCGTGGATGATTGTGATGAACATGTTGGACGCGATCATTCGTACCTGAGCGCGGCGAGCGGATCGACCGACGCGGCGCGCCGCGCCGGCAGGTACGTCGCGGCCAGCGTCACGACGACGAGCAGCGCCGTCGTCGCTCCGAACGTGACGAGATCGGTCGTGCTCACGCCCAGCAGCAGGCTCTTGAAGAGCCGCGTGACGGCGAATGCGCCGGCGAGACCGATCGCGACGCCGAGCCCGGTCATCCCCAGCCCTTGCTCGAGAATCAGCGAGATGATGGCGCCGCGCGAGGCGCCGAGCGCGACGCGCATGCCGATTTCCGCCGTGCGCTGCGTGACGATGCCGGCGATGACGCCGTAGAGGCCGACCGTCGCCAGCACGAGCGCGATCAGACCGAAGCCGCCGAGCAGGCTGGCGACCATTCGCTGCACGAACAGCGCGATCGCGAGATGGTCCTCGATGGTGCGGATGTCGAAGAGCGGGATGTTCGTGTCCATCGACCGCAGCGCCTGTTGTACCGCCGGGACGATCGCGGTCGGATTGCCGGTCGTTTTCACCGCGAGTACCGTGTCAGCGCGGAACCACTGCTGGACCGGCAGGTACATGAACGGACGCGGCGACTCCATGATGTTCGCGTACTTGCCATCGCGCGCGACGCCGACGATTTCCACCGACCGTTGTCCGATCCGGATGTGTCCGCCAATCGCGGGGCGGCCGGCGAAATATCGGCGGGCGACGGTTTCGTTCACGATGACGACGTCGCTCCAGTCCGCCGTGTCGCGATCGGTGAAGTCCCGTCCTGCGACGACGCCAATCCCCATCGTCTTCAGGTAGTCCGAGCCGACGCGGTTGAAGTACAGAATGATTTCTTCGTTCGGCGCCGGCGTGTATCCATCGATGTTGGCGCCGACGTCGCTGGTGCCACCGAAGCCGAGCGGCATGCGCTGCGTGACGGTCGCCGCCTCGACGCCGGGCAGCTCGCGGACGCGCGACAGCAGATCGCGGAAGAACACGCGGCCGCGCGGCGTGTCGTAGCCGGCGGGCAGGAGATCGACCGACGCGAGCAATCCGTTGCGCGTCGAAAAACCCGGGTCGAGCGCCTGCGCGTTCTGCAGCGATCGCAGGAACAGCCCCGCGGACACGAGCAGCACGATCGACAGCGCGACCTGCGCAACGACGAGGATCTTGCGCACGCGCGCGCGGCGCGGCGACGCAGTGACCGCCGCCGCCGATTCCTTGAGCGCCGTCACGACCGACGAGGACGATCCCTGCAGGGCCGGCACGAGGCCGAAGAACAACACGCTGAGCGACGTCAGTGCGATCGCAAACGTGAGGACGGACGGGCCGATCGTCGGGTTGATCTGAATCGGCAGCGGCGCCGGCGGAATGAACCATTGAATGAGATCGGCGGTCCAGTACGCGAGCGCTGTTCCCACGACGCCGCCGGCGAGCGCCAGCAGCGTGCTCTCGGTCAGGAGTTGTTGCACGACGCGGGTGCGGCTCGCGCCGAGCGTCAGCCGGACCGCGGTCTCGCGCTGGCGGCTCGCCGCACGCGCCAGCAACAGGTTCGCGACGTTCGCACACGCGATCAGCAGCACGATGACGGCGACGCCGAGCTGCACGCCCATCACGCCGGCCACTCTGGCGCCGCCGGAGCTGGGAGCGCGCCACAGTTCGTAGAGCTTGACGCCAAACCCCTTGTCGTCCGGATACGCCGCGGCCAGGTCGCGCGCGAGCACGTCGAGATCCGCCTGCGCCCGCGCCATTGTCGCGCCGGGCTTCAGCTTCACCATCGCTTCGAGCCAGTGGCTGCCGCGGACGGCGAGGCGGTCGCCGGCCGTCATCACCGCGCCGTGCATCATCATCGGCACCCAGAGATCGAGATTCAGGAACGGCTCGGTGCCGCGGAATCCCGGCGGTCCGACCCCGATGACCGTGAACGCGCGGCCGTTCAACGTCACCGTGCGGCCGACGACGGACGGATCGCCGCCGAAGCGCCGCTGCCAGAAGTTGTGGCTGAAGACGACCACCGGGTGCGCATTCGGCGTGCGATCTTCCCCGGCGCTGAACGTGCGCCCGAGCGGCGTGCGGATGCCGAGGACGTCGAAGTAGTTGCCGCTGACGACTTGGCCGAACACGCGCAGGGGCTCGGCGCCTGCAGCGTTGTCGCGCAGGTTCATCGGCGCGAGCGTGTAGGCGATGAGATCGTCGATGCTGTCCGGCCGGCGATTTCGGTAGTCGACGAAGTCCGGATAGCTGAGCGAGATGTCGTCGCGCGTACGCGTGGTGTTGTTCAGCGCGACGAAGCGGTCCGCGTCGGCGACGCCATTGAGCTGGCGCCGCAGCGTCGCGTCGACCCAACTGAACATCGTCACGTTCGCGCCGATGCCGAGGCCGAGCGTGAGCACGGCGGCCGCGGTGAATCCCGGTTTGCGCAGCATCATCCGCCAGCCGTAGCGCAAATCGTGCGTCATCATCTCGAGGCTCCTCACGTGAACGCGCAGCCAGAAGGCGTGGCGCAGCGCACCGGCCGTGCGCCGGAGGAGCGCCGCGCGTTCGCCCAAGCCAATGTCTCTTTGCGCGCTTTGCGACCTTTGCGTTCTGATTTGGCGTCTGCGCGCCAGCCACCGCCACTCGTGCCAGATGTCGGCGCGCCACTGCCGCCGCCAGTCACGGCGCCGCGACGGCGGCGCGAGCCAGCGTCCGGCGTCGATGATGCCGAGCAGCAGCCGCAGCAGGAAGGGACGGCCCGCGTGTCTGCTCATCGCGTCACCCTTCGCTGGTCCGGATGCGCCATGCGGCGAGCGAGACCGGTTTGAGGTTCTTGTAGCGCGCGAGCGCGGCGGCGAGCGCTTCCGCGCCGGCGCGGGTCAAATCGAAGTAGCGCCGCGGCGGACGCTTGTCGCGGCGGGCGCGGCGCGGATCCTCCCACTTCGACGTGACGTAGCCGAGCGATTCGAGCTTATCGAGTGCCGGGTAGACCGTGCCGGAGGTGAACCCGGTCGCGTCCATGATGTCGAACCCGAACCGGCTGCCATCGGCGATGGCGTGCAGGATCGAAACCTGGCCGAAGGCGAGCGCAGCACTTTTTGCCATGGGAAGCTATGTTATATACCAACCTATGTTGGATACAAAGACATAGACGACGGGCATGCACGCCGAGTTCCGCTCAGCGCAGCACGGGTTTGTCCAGCGAATCCCACCCGTACGCGGCCGTGACCCGCGCGCGTATTTCGTTGATCACCGGCCGGCCGCTGTCGCTGTTGGTCATGACGGCGAGCCCGTACCCCTTCACGCGGTGCGCCAACAGCTCGCACTGGAAGCCCCAGTTCGATCCTCCATGCGCGAAGTACCAGCCCTCGCCTTCCTTGGTGATCGCGAACCCGACGGCATAATCGCCGACGCCGACGGGGCTGAGCATTTCGCGCACGCTCGACCGTGTGAGCACCCTGGATGACGTTCCGAGCGCCGTCTTCTGAACGTCGATCGCGAACTTCGCGAGATCGGTGGGCGTCGTCCACAGACCCGCGGCCGCCAGCTCGGGATAGACATGCCACTTCGCATCCATCGCGCGGCCCGCGCCGCTGTGCGCGCGTGCGGCATGACGATCGCGGTCGCTGCCGAGCGGCTGCTCGTACGCGCTGTCGGTCATGCCGAGGGGTCCGAGCACGAGGCTCTGCACGATCTCGGGATACGGCGTGCGAAACGCGTCGGTCATCGCGAGCTGCATGACGGTGACGCCGCCGCCGGAGTACTTGGACGCCGTGAAGGGCGGCCGCTCCATCAGCACCGGCCCGACATTCGACGGCTTGTCGCCGTTCAGAATCTGAACGACGGTCGGACGCGGCGCCGACGGATGATAGCCGGGGAACCCGAAGCCGTCGCCGAGCCCCGACGTGTGGCTCAGCAGCGCGCGCGGCGTCACCGGATGACCGCGTGTGAATTCGCTGTCGGGCAGCTTCCACGACTTCAAGATCGTGTTGATGTCGTCGTCGAGCGAAAAGCGTCCGTCCTGGACCGCGCGGACGACCGCCATCGCCGCCACCGACTTACTGATCGACGCGGCCTGGAACAGCGTGTTGGTCTCGACGGCGCCGCCGGTTTCGACGTCCGCCACGCCATAGCCCTTGGCCCAGTGAATCTCGAAGTCCTTGATGACGGCGACGCTGACGCCAGGCACGCGAAACCGCGCCATGACCTGCGGCAACGTGTAGCCATCGAGTCCCTGGCGATTGGGCGATTGCGCGCTCTCGATGCGCGCTATCATCTCTGCCGGAGACGGATCGATGGACAGCGCGAGCGCGCCGGCGACGAGTGAGATCAAGCGCTTCATGCGGCGCATTGTAGTCCCGCCGCCACTCCTAATCCCTAGTCCCTAACCCCCAATCCCTAATCCCCAATCCCTACTCCTTTGCAGATTCATCTCATCGACGGCACGTACGAACTGTTCCGGCACTTTTACGCAATGCCGTCCGCGCGCGACGCGGACGGCCGGGAAGTGGCGGCGGTGCGAGGCGTGGTCGGATCGGTGCTCGGTATGATCACCAGCGGCGCCACCCACGTCGCCGTCGCGACCGATCACGTCATCGAGTCGTTCCGCAACCGGCTGTGGTACGGCTACAAGACCGGCGACGGCATCGACCCGGATCTCGTGTCGCAGTTTCCGCTGCTCGAAGAGGCGCTGGCGGCCGCCGGCATCGTCGTCTGGCCGATGATTGAGTTCGAAGCGGACGACGCGCTGGCGGCGGCGGCTGAACGCGCGGCGCGCGATCCACGCGTCGATCGCGTCATCATCTGCACGCCGGACAAGGATCTCGCTCAATGCGTGCGCGGCACGCGTATCGTGCAGATGAACCGTCGCACGCGCGCGATCCGCGACGAGGCCGGCGTCATCGCGAAGTTCGGCGTGCCGCCCGCGTCGATTCCCGACTACCTCGCGCTCGTGGGCGACGCGGCGGACGGGTATCCGGGTCTTCCCGGCTGGGGCGCGAAGTCGACCGCGGCGGTGCTCGCCAAGTTCGGCCATCTCGAAGCGATCCCGGCCGACTGGCGCGAGTGGCACGTGAACGCCTTCAATGCGGGCACGCTCGCGAATACGCTCGCGCGGGAACGCGACCGCGCGTTCCTGTTCCGCACGCTCGCCACGCTGCGCACCGACATCGATCTCTTCGAATCCGTGGACGAGCTGAAGTGGTCTGGACCGGCGGCTCATGGTTCGACATGGCTGATGGCTAATGGCGGCTGATGGCTGATGGCTGATCGTTGATCGCCGATCGTTTCCATCAACCATAGCCATTAGCCATCAGCCATGGCTATGATCGAGTGTGCTCGCGGCCGTCATCTTCGACTTCGACGGCGTGATCCTCGACAGCGAAACGCCCGAGTTCGAGTCGCACCGGCGGATTTACGAAGGCTGCGGCGTCCCGCTGACCGTCGAGGAGTGGTGCGATCAAATCGGCATCTACGTCGAGGGTCACGAAGATCGGTGGTTCCGGCAGCTCTGCGATCGATCGTGCCACGCGCCAAGCCAGCAAGACTACGAGGCCGAGCGCCGGCGTGTGTTTCAAGAGCTGCTGTCGGCCGAGCCGATGCGGGGCATTCGAGAGCTCCTGCAGGCGCTGCGCGAGAGCCGCGTGCCGACGGCGATCGCGTCCACGGCGCCGTCGCGATGGGTCCTCCCCGCAGCCGAGCGCATCGACATCGCGTCGCTGGTGAGCGCGATCGTGTCGGGCGACGATGTGACCCGCGGCAAGCCGGCGCCGGACGTGTACCTGGAGGCCGCCCGGCGGCTCGGCGCCGATCCGTCGCGGTCGGTCGCGATCGAAGACTCCGGCCCCGGCATCGCCTCGGCGCGCGCGGCCGGTATGAAAACAGTCGCGATTCCGCACTGGCTGACCGAGCGGCACGAGTTGAGCCGCGCCGACCTGCGCGTCGCGCACGCCGGCGAGCTCACCGTCCAGCGATTGGCTACACTACTTCGGCGGCCGTGAACCATCTGTGGCAGCCCTAACGGGCTGCGCTACATTGTTCTGAGGAGCCGCGCCACGGCCGGCCTCTCGTAGCGCAGGCCTTTGGGCCTGCCTCGGGCCGGCGAGTATCAATTCAACAGGAGTGAGCGATGAGACCTCTGGCACTTGCGATTGTGATCGCGCTCTGTCTCGCGACGTCCGGGGCCGCGCAGTCGGACAAACCGCAGGGCGTCACCTATCGCTCGCCGGGCGGCACGACGCTGCGGCTGATGCTCGACGAGAGCAACGTCGGACCGGAAGTGTCGGTCGGCGAGATGATCTTTCCGCCGAACACCGATTCCGGCGACCATCAGCACGGCGCGCTCGAAATGTTCTACGTCGTGTCGGGCGAGTACGAGCACGTCGTCAACGGCAAGAGTCAGATGCTGAAGCCGGGGATGTCGGGCTACGTCA
Source organism: Vicinamibacterales bacterium (assembly GCA_036004865.1). Classification (GTDB taxonomy): domain Bacteria; phylum Acidobacteriota; class Vicinamibacteria; order Vicinamibacterales; family CAVVIG01; genus QHWF01. Next base: position 4,307 of record DASYQZ010000181.1, on the reverse strand, counting down.
AGCCGCCCGACAAGGTGCGGCACAAGACGGGCCCCGGCGGCGCGAAAGTCGTGGTCATCTGGGTGCCCGGCGACGAGGCGAAGCGGATCGCCTCGCGCTGGACGCGCGAACCATAATAGAAGAAACGGCTGCGGCCGGCGGCTAGCGGTTGTCCAATCGCGAGCGCCTGCGGCACACCGGGGCCCCCACCGCGGCAGCCGCGCTGGGGTGGCGCGCCGCGCCACGGACTGGGAATCCGCGGCGCGGTGTCAGCGAAAGGTCGCGGCGGGGGTGGGGCCCCGCCGCCATGCAAAAAAAGATGTCTGAAGACCGTTCATCGGCGCCTGCGGCGCCGGTTGATTTCATCCGCTCGATCGTCGAGGAAGAGGTCGCGTCGGGGAAGCACCACGGCCGCGTCGCCACGCGGTTTCCGCCCGAGCCCAATGGCTACCTGCACATCGGGCACGCGAAGTCGATTTGTCTCAACTTCGGCGTCGCGGCGGAGCACGGCGGGACGTGCAACCTGCGCTTCGACGACACGAACCCGACGAAGGAAGACGTCGAGTACGTCGACGCCATCAAAGAAGACGTGCGGTGGCTCGGCTTCCAGTGGTCGGCGGAGCTGTACGCGTCGGACTACTTCGAGCGGCTCTATCAGTTCGCCGTCGACTTGATCAAGGCAGGCAAGGCGTACGTCGACAGCCTCAACGCGGATCAGATCCGCCAGTATCGCGGCACGCTCACCGAGCCTGGCAAGAACAGTCCGTACCGCGATCGATCGGTCACCGAGAACCTCGATCTGTTCGCGCGCATGCGCGCCGGCGAGTTTCCCGACGGTGCGCACGTGCTGCGCGCGAAGATCGACATGGCGTCGCCGAATCTCAACATGCGCGATCCGACGCTGTACCGGATTCGCCACGCGGCGCATCACCGGACCGGCGACGCGTGGTGCATCTATCCGATGTACGACTTCGCGCACCCGCTGTCGGACGCGCTCGAGCGCATCACGCACTCGCTCTGCACGCTGGAGTTCGAGGATCACCGGCCGCTGTACGACTGGCTCGTCAACGCCCTGATTTCGGGCGACAAGCCGCGGCAGATCGAATTCGCGCGGCTGAATCTGAATTACACCGTGATGAGCAAGCGCAAGCTGCTGCAGCTCGTGCAGCAGGGACGCGTGTCGGGCTGGGACGATCCGCGGATGCCGACCATCACCGGTCTCCGCCGCCGCGGGTACACGCCCGAATCGATCCGCGACTTCTGCGCGCGCATCGGCGTGGCGAAGAAAGAGAACGTCATCGACGTCGCGCAGCTCGAACACAGCGTGCGCGAGGACCTGAACCGGCGCGCGCCGCGCGTGATGGGCGTGCTGCGTCCGATCAAGGTCGTCCTGACGAACTACCCGGAAGGGCAGGTCGAGGAGGTCGACGTCATCAACAACCCGGAGGATGCGTCGGCGGGCACGCGGAAGGTGCCGTTCGCGCGCGAGCTCTACATCGAGCGCGACGACTTCATGGAGAACCCGCCGAAGAAATTCTTCCGCCTCTCGCCCGGCAGCGAAGTCCGCCTGCGGTGCGCGTATTTCATCAAATGCGCCGACGTAGTCAAGGACGACCGCGGCGAGATCGTGGAGTTGCGCTGCACCTATGATCCGGCGACACGCGGCGGCGATTCACCCGACGGCCGGAAGGTGAAGGCGACGCTCCACTGGGTATCGGCGGCGCACGCGCTCCCGGCCGAAGTCCGGCTGTACGATCGGTTGTTCTCCGTGGAAGATCCGGAGAACACACCTGAGGGCAAGACCTTTCTCGATTGCCTGAACCCCGATTCGCTCGAGGTGATCCGCGACGCGCTGGTCGAGCCGGGCCTCGCGTCGGCGGCGCCGGGGCTGCGCGTCCAGTTCGAGCGCCTCGGCTACTTCGTCGTCGATCCCGACTCCCGCCCCGGCGGGCTCGTCTTCAACCGCACGGTGTCGCTCCGCGACACGTGGGCGAAGATCGCGCAGAAGACGAAATGAATTCCTAGTTCTTTCGAAACAGCACCAGGAACTCTCCCTGGCGCCCGTCCCACGTGTCGATTGTCTCGACGCGTGTGAAGCCCACGGCGGTGACTTCTTCACTGACGATGTCGGAGGTGACGCCGTGGCCGCCGCGACTGGCGGGCGAACCGTTCGGCCGTTCCGATCCCTTGCGCGGCACGAAGTCGATGATCGCGAGCCGGCCGCCCGGCTTCAGCGCCGCGAGCAGGCTGCGATTCATCGCGGGCGGGTCACCGAAGTGGTGATACACGTTGCGGATGAAGATGGCGTCGCAGCAGGCGTCGGGAAGGTTCGTCGCCTTCTCGGCGCCTTCGAGCACCACGACATTGTCGAGATGGGCCTTCGAGGCGGCGGCGCGAATCTCTTTCAGACGATCCTGATTGATGTCGGTGGAGTACACGCGGCCCGATTTGTCCAGCCGCTTCGCCAGCAGGACCGTCATCTCGCCGCTTCCCGCGCCGATGTCCGCGATGGTCATGTCCGGCTCGAGCTCGAGCAGCTCGTACAATTTCGCCGCCTGACTCCCATCGTCGGCCGCCGTGCGCACTGTCAGCACGACCAGCGCGCACGCGATCGATGCAAGCACGGCTGAAGTTTTCCTCATCTTCCCTCCTTCGGACGCCGCTTTCACAGAACTGGTCGGTTCGTTCCGATCGCGACTTTCAACTGATGCGTCGTGCGCCATCGAGACGGCGGCGCGAGTCCGACGCGTGGAACTCATCTTGCACCTCGGCTGCGCGTGGATCAACGGGAACGCTGGCAAGCTCTTCAATCACACCTCACGGCGGCTCGTGGCTGCCTCGACGCCGGCGATCGCACGAAGGCGCTCGAGGCGGTGGATGCCGCTCTCGCAATCGACGCCGACTTTCTTGCCGCGCACTCGCTGCGCGATCGGATTCTCGCGCTGCCGGAGGACGGACATACGGATCCGCCCCTACAAGAAGGCGGACAGACGGGCCCGCCGTCGCGTCCGATCGTTTCGGCTGACGGCTACGCGAAGTTCGAGGCGCGCGCGAAACGGCGTCGCGTCGATCGGCGGCTCGATGCGGCGCACTCGGCGATCGAACGCCGGCGGCTCAAGCAGGCCGCTGCCGCGCTCGACGAAATCATCGAGCTCGATCCGAACCTTCCGGAGCTGTCCGAGCTGACGGCGTCGTTCGACGACTTGCGGCGCGCGGCCGCCTCGCGTCATCGCGGTCCCTGGATCGCGGCGGCGGCGACGTTCGCGATCGTTCTGTTTGGCGCCACGTGGCTGCAGGAAACCCGGCCGCTCGCGTCGCACAGGTTCGCGGGGATCTCTGCGCTCGTCGAACCCGCGTCCACGACGCCGCTTGTCGAGATGGCGATTGTCGATGTTGCGGTCGCGGCAGATACAAGCGGGACTCGGGATTCGGGCGTTGGAATTCGTCAGTCAGACACAGAAACCAGCGCGATTCGTGAGCGGGAAACGACCGGGATTCGGGATTCGGGATTGGCGACTCGAGCGGAGACCACGGCGACGGTCGACGCCATTCGGAATGCGAGTGCCGAACCACCGGGAATCCCCACTCCTGAGCCAGCGCGAATCGCGAATCCAGAACCGGTGCGAATCCCGACAGCCGAACCGCTGAGACTCGCGAACCCCGAACCGGTGCGGGCCCCGAATCCCGAACCGTTGCGAATCCCGAATCCCGAATCCCGAATCCCGAGCAGTGAATCACCGCGAATCCCCAATCCCGAATCGCGAATCACGAGTCAGACAGACGAGGTCGGACTCGTGAAGCAGACGTTGCAGCGCTACCGCAGCGCGTACGACGGCCTCGACGCGACGTCGGCGCAGGTGGTCTATCCGGCCGTGAATCAGACCGCGCTCGCGCGCGCGTTCGACGGCCTCGAGTCGCAGACGCTGACGTTCGATTCGTGCGACGTCGAGCTTCGCGGCGAGGCGGCCACCGCGACGTGCCACGGCAGCGCGCGGTACGTGCCGAAGGTGGGGAGCCGCGAGCCGCGCACCGAGCCACGCACCTGGAATTTCACGCTGCACAAGGCCGGGAGCGACTGGAAGATCGACAGCGCACGAGCAGAAAGATAAAAGCAACCGCGGATCTCGCAGAGACGCAGAGAGATGTTTTCTCAGCGTGCGTTGCGGGCTCCGCGGTTGCTTTTACCGTCCGAACGCGTAATCCAATCCAACAAATGGAGTGAAGCGCGACGTCAGGCCGCCCGTGGTCAGCGGCACGCTGACGTTCGCGGCGAGCACCCACGTGTCGCCGACGTTCCACTTCAGCCCGGGCACGAGCGTGAGAACGTG
>DASYQZ010000180.1:0-3018 GCA_036004865.1 Vicinamibacterales bacterium | reverse complement strand
GCATCGGAGGTGCCGCGATGAGCACGGCGATCGAGCGCTTCGACGAATCGGCACGGCGCCGCGTCGGCGCGTACGGCAGGACGGTCGTACGCACCGGCGAGGTGGTGCGCCACCCGGTCTACACGCGGGTGCTCCACTGGTCCGTCGCGGTCTTCTTCATCCTCGCGCTGCTGTCCGGCTTTGCGATCTACTCGGCGTGGCTGTTCCACTGGCTCACGCCGCTCTTCGGCGGCGGAGCGAACACGCGTCTGCTGCATCCGTGGTTCAGCATCGCGTTCGTGGCGCTGTTCGCGCTTCAGTTCCTCAACTGGCTCGAGCCGATGACGTGGAACGCTGACGATCGCCGCTGGACGCGGCGCATCAGGGAATACGTCACGAACGCCGACGCGCGCGAGCCCGATTACGTCGACTTCTTCAACGCCGGACAGAAGCTGTACTTCTGGGCGATCGTGATCAGCGCGATCGTCTTCCTCGTGTCCGGTATTCCGATGTGGTTCCCCAAGACGTTCGGGCGGCCCACGGTCGACATTGGGTACGTGCTGCACGACATCGCGGCGATCGTGATGCTGGTCGGGTTCATCGTTCATCTGTACGAAGGGACTGCCGCGGCACCGGGAACATTCCAGGCGATGACGCGTGGAACCGTGGACGAGCGGTGGGCCTGGACGCATCATCCGGCCTGGTACCGGCGTGCCTCCGGCCGCGACGCGCGCACCGATGACGAGCGTGCTCGCGCGCGTCAGGGTCAACGCGCGGGCGACGATCGCCGGGCGAACGAGTAACACGCTGTGACACGCCGAAACGCTCGCCTCACCAGCGGCGCGCTCGCCGCCCTCGCCGCACTCTTCGCCGCGGCGCCCGCCGCCGGGCAGGCCATCATCAAAGTCAGCGACGACGTGAACCTCCGGTTCGGCGTGCTCGGACAGGTTCAGGCCGACAGCCTCGAAGATCCGGGCACGGACGCCGCAACCAACAACCTGTTCATCCGCCGCGTCCGCCTGCTGTTCGGTGGCCAGGTGGCGAAGAACATCACGTTCTTCGTCGAAACCGATTCGGCGAATCTCGGCCGGACGGTGAACGGCGTGAAGAACATTCCGTCGACGACGATCATCCAGGACGCGTACGGCGAGTTCAAGGCGAGCGACGCGTTCGCCGTCGACGCGGGGCTGATGTTCGTGCCGTTCTCGCGGAACAGCGTGCAGAGCGCGGCGACGCTCCTGCCGATCGACTACGGCGCGTACACGTTCACGCAGAGCGGGCCGACGCAGTCATCGACCGGCCGCGACACCGGATTCCAGGCGAAGGGCTACTTCGCGAAGAACCATTTCGAATATCGGCTCGGGGTGTTCCAGGGTGCGCGCGACGCGCGCTCGCATCGGGCGTTCCGCTACGCCGGGCGCGCGATGTACAACTTCCTCGAGACGGAGGTCGGGTTCTTCTACACCGGCACGTACGTCGGCAAACGAAAAGTCGCCGCAGTGGCCGCCGCGTTCGACTCGCAGGACGACTACCATGCGTACGACGGCGACGTCTACATCGACGGCCCGGCGGGGCCGGGTGCGGTGACGCTGCAGGTCGACTACAACCGGTTCGACGGCGGCACGACGCTCACCACGGTTCCGAAGCAGAACGATGTACTGGTCGAGATCGGATATCTGATCACGGCGCTCAAGATCACGCCGGTGCTGCAGGTCGCCACCCGCGACGTCGTCGATACGACGAAAGGCGATGAGAAGCGATGGTCGCTTGGCGCGAATTACTGGTGGGCCGCGCACAACGCCAACATCAAGGCGGCATTCATGCACATCGACCCGACCGGGCTCGCGACGCAGAAAGAGTTCACGATCCAGTTGCAGTTCTTTTTCTACTAGCGGCATCGCAGCCGTCGCTCGGCCACCGTGGTTCAGGTGCAGTGATCGCGCGAGTATGACGATGCGCCATCCGCCGCAGCGTGCGAAATCGACCCAGGTCGTCGAATGGGATACGGGACTTCGACAGGTGCGCCTCGACGACCTCGTCGGCGAGGAGCCGCTCGAAATCCGCGTCGGCGACGCTGCCATCGGTGTGACCATGCGCACACCCGGCGACGATTTCGAGCTCGCCGCCGGGTTCCTCTTAACCGAAGGCGTGTTGTCGAGCGCTGCACAGATCGCACGGATCGCGTACGGCCGCGGTCCCGACGGAACCGTAAGCGGCAATGTCGTCGACGTGACGCTCAGTGGCGGGCCCGTCCCCGACCTCCAGCGGCTCGAGCGGCATTTCGTTGCGGCCTCCAGCTGCGGCATCTGCGGCAAGGCGTCGATTGACGCGGTGCGGGTGAGAGCCCTGGCTGCGCCGACCGGCAACCTGCGAATTGCGCCCGACCATCTCTGTCGCTTGCCGCAGCAGCTCCGATCGGCACAGCAACTTTTCGGTCGGACCGGCGCGCTGCACGGCGCGGCGCTGTTCAACGTCGACGGCGCGCTGCTCATCGTTCGCGAGGACGTCGGACGGCATAACGCGGTCGATAAGCTCGTCGGACACGCGATGCTTCAGACCGAGCTGCCGCTGTCGGACAGAATCCTTCTCGTCAGCGGACGCGGCGGGTTCGAAATCATCCAGAAAGCGGTTGTGGCTGGCGTGCCGTTCGTTGCGTGCGTGTCGGCGCCATCGAGCCTCGCGGTTCAGCTCGCGCGCGAGATGGGTCTGACCCTTGTTGGGTTCCTGCGCGATCGGCGCTTCGTGGTGTACTCCGGCGAAGCGCGCGTCGCATGGGACGCGCGTATTGGCGCCGCGGGGTCGATAACCGCCGGCTCCGGAGGCCGATGATGGCCGACGGGGCTACCTATGGGTTTCTGCTCGACACCTATGAGACCGAGATTCTGAAGATCGTTGGCATCTGGAAGGTCTTTCCTGAATCGGCGGCCGACTTCCGTCCGGCGCCGAAGGCGCGCAGTGTGATCGAACAGTTCGAGCACCAGGTGCAGTCGGAAGGACGATGGATGCGGGAGATGCTCGGAATCGACACCGGCGATCCGA
>DASYQZ010000179.1:0-16139 GCA_036004865.1 Vicinamibacterales bacterium | reverse complement strand
AGCGAAGCTGCTCGAGCCGGCGCAGATGACAAGCGATGACAAATATTTTCAGCAAGCGTATCGCGTCTACATGAACTTGATCTGGCTCAACGGTGAAGCGGGACCGGGCGCCGGCGACGTGTCCGGCGGCGCCGACTTTCCACCGACCGACACGTCGGTGAGCGTGCTGGAAACGATCGAAAAAGATTTGAACGCGGCGAAGAGCGACTACAAGACGCTGATGGAGCGCGACGTGCCGGCATTCAATCGGGCAATTGCCGGAGGTATGACGCCGCTGACCGGAGGCCAGTAGTTCAATCGATTGGATAGCCTGCAGTTCGCTGCCCGGACGGATCGTTCGATCGCCTTGATTCGACGGCAGTACGCCTTTACGCTTTCCCCGCGCTTTGTTGCAAGTCTGAACGTTCTTCTCGGGAGGGTGTATGAGATGTTTCCGATACCTGTCATTCGCCGTGTGCGCCGCGGCATTGACCGCTGCGCCCGCGACGGCCCAGGTCAGCACAGGTGAAATCTTCGGAAAGGTGACGGACACGACCGGCGCGGTGCTGCCGGGCGCCACCGTCACGCTCACGAGCCCGGCGCTGCTGCAACCACAGGCCGTCACGACCGCCACGAGCGGCGGATATCGGTTCCCCACCCTTCCGATCGGCACGTACACCGTGTCATTCGATCTCGCGGGCTTCAAGAAGACGATTCATACCGACGTCATCATCCAGGCGGGGTTCAACGCCGAGATCAACGCGCGGCTCGAGCTGTCGACGGTGCAGGAAACGGTGACGGTCTCGGGCGCGAGCCCGATCGTCGACACGAAGTCGAACACGCTCGGCACCAACTTCAGCAAAGACCTGCTCGATGCGATTCCGTCGGCGCGCGATCCGTGGGTCATCCTCGAACAGACTCCCGGCATGGTCATGGATCGCGAGAACGTCGGCGGCAACCAGTCGGGTCAGCAGTCTTCATTCGGCGCCCACGGCAGCACGGCGAACCAGCAATGGAACCTTGACGGCGGCACGGTCACGGACATGGCGTCCTCGTCGGCGCCCGGCTACTACGACTTCGATTCGTTCGAGGAGATTCAGATCACGACGGCCGGCGGCGACGCCTCGCAGGAAGCCGGCGGCGTGGCGATCAACTTCGTAACCAAGAGCGGCGGCAATCAGTTGAAGGGATCGGCGCGTTACTACGACGCGAACAAGCGATTCGAGAGCCGGAACGCGCCGGCTGAAGTGATTGCGCAAGGTGGAGGCGCCGGCAATCCAATCAAGGACGTCGCCGAGTACGGGTTCGAGGTCGGCGGTCCGATCAAGAAAGACAAAGCCTGGTTCTGGGGCGCGGCGAACCGCAACACGATTCGCGTCGGCATCATCGGCTTCCTGAAAGCGGGCACGCCGGCGGGTTCGACCGACATCGACGACCTCGAAACCGATCTGTCTGTGCTGAACAATCAGAACCTGAAGTTGAATTACCAGTGGGTCACCGGGCACCGCTCGACGTTCCTGTTCAACCGCGGCGACAAGATCCGCGGGTCGCGCGGCGCGAGTCTGACGACGCGTCTTCCGGCCACCACTCGCCAGACCGGCGCGAGCCCGTACTACAGAGGCCAGCATCAATGGACCGTCAACAATCAGCTGCTCCTCGACGGCCAATACAGCTACTACGACGCCGGCTTCGTCCTCGACTTTCACGAAGACGACCTTGCGGCCGTTCAGCGTCTGCGGTACGTCGATCAGAACAACACCGACGATCGATCCGGGACCTACAGCGGCAACATCCGTCCGCAGTACGAAGCCCGACTCGACGGGAACTACTTCCTGTCGAACGTCCTCGGCGGCGATCATGCGACGAAGTTCGGCTTCCGGTGGCGCAGCACGCCCTACGAGACGATTTCGAAGAGCGGCGGCGGTGTGCTCGTCCGCATCCGGGCGTCCGGCCAGAACGAGGCGGACATCATCCGCGATGGCGACCAGAACCGCGAGATGTGGGAATACTCGACCTACTTCAACGATTCGTACAAGCGAGGGCGGACGACGTTCAACTGGGGTCTCCGCTTCGACCACCAGAAGGATCGCGCGATTGCGGCAGACATCGCGGCGAATCCGATTCTGCCCGATCTGCTTCCGGCCGTGGACTTCAAAGGCGCCGATGCCGGCGTCGCGTTCAACAACTGGTCGCCGCGTGTCGCCTTGACCTACGACCTCGGCGGCAGCGGGAAGACGGTGCTGAAGGCGAGCGGCGCGCGGTACTACGGCCTCGGTATCGATACGGCCGGAACCGTGACGCCGACCGGTTCGACCACGCTGTCGTACTTCTGGACCGACTTGAACGGCGATCTCCTGGTCCAGCGCAGCGAGATTCTGTTCGGGCGCGGCTTCCGCTCGACACCGAGCTCCAACTACGATCCGAACAATCCAACCGCGCTCGTCACGCCGACGACCGCCGATCCGAACCTGAAGAACGACACGACCGACGAGTTCATTGCGTCGCTGGACCGCGAGGTGATGACGAACTTCGGCGTCGGCATCAGTTACATCTACAGGCGCTACGCCCAGCCACAAGCCACGTATCGCAACGGAGTGCCCAGCGCGTCGTACACGCCCGTCTCGTTCACGCGCACGTGCGGCAGCACGCCTCCGCTGCCGCCGGCCTGCGATCAACCGAGCTACTCGGGCGTGTACTACCAGCGTCCGAGCGCGCTGCCCACCGCCGGCACGCTGCGCAACTACGACTACTATCGCAATTACCACGGCATCGAGCTGACGGCGCGCAAGCGCTTCAGCCACCACTGGCTGATGAACAGCAGCTTCACCTACAACCACACGCGGTTCTTCTACCCGACCATCGACGATTTCGCGAACGGGACCAGCACCGCCGACCCGACGAACTACGACCTCCAGAACGGGCGCGACTCGAGCGGTCTGAACGGTCCGCGCTGGCTGGTCAAGATGTCGGGGATGTACGCGCTGCCGTGGGGGATGTCGGCGGCGGGCTTCTACAACATCCGTGAAGGACTGCAGTTCAACCGCACGATTCAGTCGCCGAACCGGACCGGTTCACTTGGGACCGTGAACGTGTTCATCGAGCCGCAGGGGACGACGCACTATCCGGTGTTCCATCAGCTGGACGCGCACTGGGACAAGACGTTCCGGTTCGACAGGCGCCGCTTCTCGTTCAACGTGGATGCCTTCAACCTGGCTAACGCCTCGACCGTGCTCGCGCGCGTCACTCGCCAGGACGCGTCGAATGGCAATTTCGTGTCGACGATTCTGGCGCCGCGGATCGTCCGGTTTGGTCTGAAGGTGAACTTCTAATTCCGATCACGACTGAACGCAAGGGCCGCCACGCAAGCAGAGCAGGACAATCTTTGCGCGCTTCGCGGTCTTTGCGTTCTTTCTTCCTCATCACCGCCATCACCTGTGCCGCTTACGCAAGCAGCTTCGGCGGCGTGCTCGTGTTCGACGATGGGCCGGCGATCGCGGACAACCCGAACATCCGCAGCTTGTGGCCGATCTCGCATGCGATGTCGGCGCCGCCCGATACGACGGTGTCGGGCCGTCCGATCGTCAGCCTCTCGCTTGCGCTGAACTACGCGCTCGCGCCGGGCGACGTGGCCGAGCACCTGTGGGCGTACCACGCGGTCAACCTCGCCCTTCATCTGCTCGCGGCGCTGACGCTGTTCGGCATCGTTCACCGGACGTTGACGAGCGTCACGATGCGCGACCGCTGGGGCGCGAACGCGACGCCGCTGGCGACGGTCATCGCGCTCGTCTGGGCAGTTCATCCGCTGCAAACCAGATCGGTGACGTACGTCGTCCAGCGAGCCGAGTCGCTGATGGGGCTGTTCTACCTGCTGACGCTGTATTGTGCGATTCGCGGCTGGACCGTCGCGGCCATCACCGCGTGCGCGGTCGGCATGGCGACCAAAGAATCGATGATCACGGCCCCGCTGATCGTGCTCGTCTGGGATTTCTTGTTCCGAAATCCTCAATCAATCCGCAATCCGCAATCCTCAATCCGCAATGTTCGCGCGCCGCTCCATGTCGGCTTGCTCCTGACATGGACGATTCTGGCGGCGCTCATCGTGGACGGCTACCGTGCGCACTCCGTGGGATTCGGTCTTCGCGGCTGGACGTGGTGGTCGTATCTGATCACGCAGGCCGGCGTCGTGACGCACTATCTCCGGCTGGCGTTTGTTCCGCGGCCTCTGGTGCTCGATTACAGGTCTTGCAACGGCGTCAGTCTACGGCGAATCGGGTAGAATAGGTGCTCGTTTTCGAAACGAAGGAGGGCCTGTCTACATGAGAACGACTGCCGATCGTGCTCGGGACGGGTCCGCCTCGCGGGTCTAGCGCACATCCCTCCAGGCGCGGCCGAATCTCCCCGACAACTGAATCGTTGCGCACGTGAGGAGAGTCGACGTGTCTTCCTTGGAGCGTCTCGGATGGAACACGTTTTTTGATCAACAACGCACGAACGTGGATCGCCGCGATCTGCGCTTCGCGCGTGTCGTGGAAGAGCAGCGCGGCGCGTATCGCGTGGCGGGGGAGTTCGATGGCTGGGCCGAGGTCAGCGGACGCTTTCGTCACGAGGCCGCGTCGCCCGCAGATTTCCCGGCCGTCGGCGACTGGGTCGGCATCACTGATCACATCATCCACGCGCGCCTCGACCGGACGAGTACGGTGTCGCGTGCAGCGGCGGGTCGCGCTGTCGGTGAGCAGGTCGTGGCGGCAAACGTCGATACGATGTTTCTCGTCACGGCATTCGCGGGCGATCTCAATCCACGCCGCCTCGAACGCTATCTGACGATGGTGTGGGAGTCCGGCGCGGTGCCGGTGGTGCTGTTGAACAAGGCGGATCTGTCGGCGGATCCGCTCGCGGAGCGCGAGGCCCTGCGATCGCGATTGCCGTTCGTCGACGTGGTGATCGTGAGCGCAGTCGCCACAAGCGCAGCGCAGCCCTTCTTGACCGCCGAAGCCTCGGCGGAGGCAGTTCGGGCTGCCTTCGATCCGAGCGAGGCTCTCGCGCCGTACCTGCAGCCGGCGCAGACCATCGCGCTCGTCGGCTCGTCGGGTGTCGGCAAATCGACGCTGATCAACCGGCTGCTCGGATTGGACGCGCAGCGGATCGGCGATCTCGCCGGCGACGGCCGCGGCCGGCACACGACGACGGCGCGGCAGCTCATCGAGCTGCCCGGCGGCGCGCTGCTGATCGACACACCCGGAATGCGGGAGCTGCAGCCGTGGGGCGACGAATCGGCGGTCGAGTCGGCGTTCGACGACATCGCGGCGCTCGCCGAGAACTGCCGGTTCGCGGACTGCGCGCACGCCGGCGAGCCCGACTGCGCCGTCGCCCAAGCCGTCAACTCCGGCCACCTTGCTGCGGATCGTCTGGAAAACTACCGGCGCCTGCTGCGCGAAGCGGCGTTCGAAATGCGCAAGGTCGACAAGGCTGCGGCGGCCGAGCAGAAGCGCAAGTGGAAGCGAATCCATCAGGCAGTGAAGGCGATGTACCGCGATCGCGATCGGACGTGATGTAGCGCGGCCATCGAGGGGCGCGTAGAATATCGGCCCTGGTGAGGGAGTTGAGGGCGTTGCCGGCGTTGATGGCAATCGTGTTGGTGGCGCAGGCGATTGCGCCATCGACATTCCCATCGGTATTCAATGTCCGGCTCGAGACGACCAAAGGACCGATCGTGATCGAGGTGCGTCGCGACTGGGCGCCGAACGGCGCGGATCGGTTCCACGAGCTCGTCACGAGCGGCTATTACGACGACACCCGCTTCTTTCGCGTCGTCGCCGGACGCTGGGCGCAGTTCGGGATCAACGGCAATCCCGCGGTCGCGAGCGCATGGCGGAGCAAGACGATCCCCGACGACCCGAGGAAGCAATCGAACGTCCGCGGCATGGTGGCGTTCGCGTTTGCCGTGCGGAACGGTCGCACGGCGCAGATCTACATTGCGCTGACCGACCTGTCGTCTCCACAGGACGAGCAAGGCTTCGTGCCGATCGGCCGCGTCGTCGAAGGCATGGAGGTCGCCGACGCGCTCAACAGCGAGTACGGCGAGACGTCGGGCGGCGGCATCCGCGCCGGCAGGCAGCAAAAGTTGTTCGAGGAAGGCAACGCGTACTTGGATCGGGAATTCCCCAGGCTCGATCGGATTCTTCGCGCTAGGGTGGTGCCATGAACGTTCAGGACTTGCAAACCATGCTCGATTACCACTATTGGGCGCGCGACCGGCTGCTGGCGGCGGTCGAACTGCTCACGCCGGAACAATACACGCGCGATTTGGGCAGCAGCTTCAAATCGATCCGCGAAACGGTGACGCACATCTACGCCGCCGAGTGGGCCTGGTACGAGCGATGGCAGGGACGCCCGCCGACGGCGCTGCTGCCGTCCGATCTGTTTCCGGATCTCGCCGCGTTGCGAACGGTATGGGCCGGGCACGAAGCGAAGATGCGCGCGTTCGTCGCCGGCCTCGGCGAGGGCGGCAGTGATCGGATTATCGAATACAAGTTGCTCAGCGGTCACACCGGCGCATCGCCCGTGTGGCAGATGCTGCAGCACGTCGTGAATCACGCGAGCTACCATCGCGGTCAGGTGACGACGATGCTGCGGCAGATCGGCGCAGAGCCGGCGAAGCCGATGGACATGATTGCTTTCTATCGCGTGATGGCTTCCGAAGCACGCGGGTGAAGGGATTAGGGATTAGGGATTCGGGATTCGGGATTCGGGATTAGCGGGAGGAAGCCGTGTTGCGCAGCGCACGCACCATTGTCGCGATATTGATTATTGCGGCCGTCCCCCTTCTGTCGCACGCTCCGCACGCTGCGACGACAGCAGCGCCAACGATCGATCAGTTTCTCAGCCCGGCGTATCCACAGGATCTCGTCGCGGCGAAGAACATCGATCGCATTGCCTGGTGGTCCTACGAGCGCGGCCAGCGGAACGTCTATACGGCCGCGGCGCCCGCCTTTCGTCCGGTGCGTCTCACGCAGTTCCTCGACGACAACGGCGTCGAGATCAGCGACGTCAACATCTCGGACGATGGGAGCGTCGTCACCTTCGTGCGCGGCGTGGGACCGAACCGCGAAGGGTGGGCAGCGAATCCGACGAGCGATCCGCGCGGCGCCGATCGCACGATCTGGGCGGTGCGCACGACCGGCGGCGCGGCATGGAGACTCGGCGACGGCAGCACGCCGGAGCCGTCGCCCGACGGCCGTTCCGTCGTGTACGCAAAAGACGGGCAGATCTATTCGTACCGAGTGGCGCTGGCCGGCGGGCCTCAAGGGCCCGCCTTACAAAAAGGTCCCGATACCACGCCTTTCATCAAAGCCTGGGGCACGAACGGCAACATGCAGTGGTCGCCGGACGGGACGAAGATCGCGTTCGTCAGCAACCGTGTCGATCACTCGTTCATCGGCATCTACGACGTGCGCACGCGCGCGGTGAAGTTCCTCTCGCCGAGCGTCGATCACGACACCAGTCCCACGTGGTCGCCCGACGGCACGCGCGTGGCGTTCATCCGGCGGCCCGGCACGCCGTTCGGCCAGCAGGCACATCAGGGCGCGGGCAGCATCGGCAATCCGGATGGACCCGCGTACAACCCGTTGAACGCGATGCGCGGCGGACGCGGCGGCGGACGTGGAGGTCAGGGCCGCGGTGGACGCGGACAAGCCGACGAAGCGGGTCGCGCGAACGACGACCGTCCCGGACTGTTCAACGCGACCTTCACGGGCGGATACGCTCTGTCGTTCTGGGTTGCCGATGTCGCGAGCGGCGAGGGTCGCGAGTTCTGGCGCAACACGCGCGACGATCGAAGCTTCACCGCCGTCAACGCAATCCAATGGGCTGACAAGGACCACGTCATCTTTCAGGCGGAGCCCGACGAGTGGATTCGCTACTACACAGTGCGCATGCCGCCTCCGCGCGCCGCGCTGCGGCGAGCCTCGCCGGAGCAAAGCGAAGGCGGGAAGCCGGACGCGGCGCCGAACACGGATCCGCCGGTCGCGCTCACGCCGGGCGACGGCATGGTCGAGAACGTCGGTCTGTCGAGGGAAGGCGACTGGCTTTTCTACACGACGAATGCCGGCGACATCGATCATCGCCACGTGTGGAAAGTGCCGACCGCCGGCGGCCAGCCGGTGCAGCTCACGCGCGGCGACACGATCGACACGTATCCGGCGCCGCTCTCGTCAGGAAAACAGGTGGCCGTGCTGACCGCCGACGCGCGGCGTCCGCAATCGATCGGCATCGTGTCCGCGGACGGCGGCGCGCCGGCGATCGTGTTTCCGTCGCTGCCGAAGGATTATCCAATCGCCGAGCACGTCGTGCCGCAGAACGTGATGACGAAGGCGCCGGACGGCCTCGAGATTCACAATCAGATCTTCCTGCCGAAGGATCTCAAGCCGGGCGAGAAGCGGCCGGCGATCGTCTTCGTCCATGGCGGACCGATCCGGCAGATGCTGCTCGGCTATCACTACATGCACTTCTACCACGTCGCGTACGCCGTCAATCAGTGGCTCGCGAGCAGGGGCTACGTGGTGATGTCGGTGAACTACCGCAGCGGCGTCGGCTACGGGAAGTCGTTCCGCACCGCGCCGAATACCGGCGGCCGCGGCAACGCCGAGTATCAGGACGTGCTGGCCGGCGGCAAGTATCTGCAGACACGAGCCGACGTCGATCCGAATCGCATCGGCATCTGGGGACTGTCGTACGGCGGCGTGCTGACGGCGCAGGCCCTCGCGCGCAACTCCGATGTCTTCAAGGCCGGCGTCGATCTCGCCGGTGTGCATCTGTGGGGAAACTCGCTGGATCCCGACAGCGTCTCGTATCAGTCGTCGGCGATCTCGGCGATCGACACCTGGAAGTCGCCGGTGCTGCTCGTCCATGGAGACGACGATCGCAACGTGCAGTTCTCGCAGACGACCGGTCTCGTGCAGCTGCTCCGCGCGCACAACGTGTATCACGAGCTCATCGTGTATCCCGACGACACGCACGAGCCGCTGCTGCACAAACGGTATCTATACGCGTTCGATCGTCTGGAGGAATTCCTCGGCCGGTTCCTGAAAGGCGCGGCGGCGAGGACAACCGCGGGCCTGCGGTGATCTAATTCTGTGTCTCGAACGCGCGCACTGCGCGGAACACCGTGCCCGACCCGAGCCAGTTGAGCGCATCCATGTTGTTCGCGTGTTCGTTCAAGGACTCCTGGGCCTTCTGCATGCTGCGCTCGAATCGCGGCATGTCGTCCGCCATCCAGCCGGCGAAGAGATCCTCGCGCACCCACGTGTAGAAGGGAACGCCCTTGGGCCGCTGTTCCTGCGGCGCGGCCGCGGCGAAGAGACCACACGCCACGACGACGAACGAGCCGGCGATGAGCGCGGGCATTGAAGTCTCCCCGCGCAGGCTTGAAGGCCCGCGCGATGTTTATGGCCTTTCGGCCATCTGCGAGAACAGACGGACTTCGCCCGCCTTCAGCTTGGCGTGCAGACGATACGGTCCCTTGCCTCGCCAGTCGAACGACCGGAATAAACCTTCCTTGGAGATGTGGAACGGATCCGCATGAATCTCGCCGGCCCACACCGACGCGTCGACGCTGTGATAATCCTCGGCGCGGTTCACGTCGATGTCGAGCTCGCCCGCGTGCAGCTCCACGTCCTTGTTGCCTTCGACGCGCTCGAGCCGCAGCTCGCCGGCGGTGAGGCGCACGTAGAGGTCGCTTCGCGCGGGGACCTGGATGTTCACGCTGAAGTGATTGCTGGGGCCGTCGGTCATGACGGTCGCATCCGACCCGCGGACGTCGACGCGGGTCTTCACCCGCCACAACTGATCGGAGTCTCGAACCTTCCAATCCAGGCGGATCCGGAGGTCGGGACTCCCGGAGATTCGGTACTCGCCGGCTGAAAGGTCCATTCTGATCCGTCCGTTCGCGACGAACGCCCGTTCGAGCGAGTCCGATGTGCGCGACTCCTGCGTCGCCTGCAGAGCCGGCGCGGAGACGAGGGCGATTCCAAGCAGCGCGGCATGAATGAGGGTACGCATGTGTCCTACAGACGGAAACCGCTGGAGGGCGGTTCCTTGTCCATCTCGAGAATCGTGCGCAGCAGGACGTCGGCGCCGCGAGCGCAGTCGTCCCAGTGGGTCAGTTCCTTGGGTGAATGGCTGACGCCGCCGACGCTCGGCACGAAGATCATCCCCATCGGCCCGAGAACCGCCATCATCTGCGCGTCGTGACCGGCGCCGCTCGGCAAACGAGACGACCTGAGATCGAACGACTCGGCGGCCCGCTCGATCGCCGCCTGCACCTCCGGCGACGCCACCGCAGGCGCCGCCCCCATCGTCTTCTTGAACTCGATCGCGGTCTGGGTGTTCGCGGCGATCTCACGAGCACGCGCGCGGATGTCGTCCATCATCGTGACGAGCTTCTGCGGCGAGAGGTCGCGGAGCTCGACGGAGATCTGCGCGCGTCCGGGAATCACGTTCGGCGAGTTGGGCGTCACCTCGATGTGTCCGACGGTGCCGACCTGACGGCCGGGGATTCGCGTGACGGCGTCACGGACCGCGACGGTGAGATGCGCCGCGGCGAGCAGCGCGTCGTGCCGTTCGGCGATCGGCGTCGTGCCGGCATGATTCGCGACACCGGTGACGATCGCGTCGTACTTGTCGATGGCGACGATGCCTTCGACGACGCCGATCGGAGTACCGGATCGTTCGAGCGTTCCACCCTGTTCGATGTGCAGCTCGATGTAGCACTGATGCGAGCCTCTGGCGCGCTTCGCGGATTCGATTTGATCGGGATTGCCGCCGATCTTCCGAATCGCGTCGGCTCGACGCATGCCGTTCCATACTTCGTCGAGATCCGCGGGCGTGACGTCGCCCGCCGCGATGCGGCTGCAGGCGAGGCCGCGGCCGAAGGCGAAGCCTTCCTCGTGCGCCCAGACGACCATCTCGAGCGGATGGCGCGTGCGGACGCCAGCCGCGTCGAGCGCTTCGATGACGCCCAGCGCCGAGAGCGAGCCAAGGTCGCCGTCAAAGTTGCCGCCGCTCGGCACCGAGTCGATGTGCGATCCGAAGAGGATGGGCGGCAGCGTCGAATCGCCGCGTGACTGCCGCGCGAAGATGTTGCCTGCGGCATCGATGCGCGGCCGCAGGCCGGCGGCGGTCATCAATCCCATGACGTAGCGCCGTCCCGCGACGTCAGCGTCCGAGTACGCGATGCGGCTCACGCCGTCCGCGAACGTGCCGCCGGCCGGACGGCCGAACACACTCAGCGCTTCAATCCGCTCGCGAAGTTTTCGTGCATCGATGCGTGGACTGGCGGCGGTCCCGCGCTGCGCGCGCAGGTCGAGACCCGCGGCAGCGCCCAGCGAAGCGGCCGACAGTCCGCGGAGGAACGCGCGCCGCGAGCATTTCAGCACGGGCGTATCTTACTCTTCATCACTCCTCATCGGGGGGCGCGCCGCCGCCGGCTCTGACGACGTCCTCCTGCTTCACGCGATCGACGTTGAACTTCTGCGCGCTCGCGATGATCTTGTCGAGCGTCTCGTCGAAATCGAAGGAGGTCGCCTTCGAGAACCGCGTGTAGTTCACACGCGAGACGACGAACGGTTTCAGATACGGACTGGTCAACCCCTTCGCTTTCAGCTTCTCGACCGCCGCGGTGACTGCGTCGTCCAGCTTCAGAATCTTGCGGGCGCGGCGCTCGCGCTCTTTCACCGCCTTGCCGATCGGCTCGTCGAGGAACTCGTCGACGCGCCGCAGGATCGACTGATACGCGCCGCCGCTCAGCCGCGGGCGCTCTTCGTAGCAGGGGCCGAGCGTCAGAAATGCCGGCTGCTCGAACTCGAACGCGAACGTCTTCTCGCCGTCGTCTTTCGATGATTTCCGTCCGGCCAGCGCGCGCGCCATGCGGATGGTCTCGAGCGATTTCTCGCGGAGGTTGTGCGCTTTCTCCGTGTTGAGCGCAAGGATCTTGAACGCGACGTCGGCATCCGGCACCAGCAGCGCGACCACGCTCCTGACGCCGAGCTTCTTCAGCGCCTGCAGCCGGTGATTCCCATTCGGCGTCACGTACTGCCCGTCGTCTCGCACCACGACGATCGGATCGAGGAAGCGGCCGATCGTCTCGATGACGCCCATCAGGCGTTTGACGTGGGCGTCGGACGCGTCGCGCTGATACGGCGTCGGCTCGACGCGGTCGATCGGCAGCGCGACGAGCAACAGCGGCTTGCCGCCGAACGGATCGCTGTAGCGGCCGAGGACGGCGCCGCCGTCCTCTTCGACCTGTGCCGCGAGCCGCTCCAATTCCGTCCCTGTGGCGTGGCGTGTCTCGGCGCTCGTCAGCCCGACCGATGCGGGCGCCGCCTTCTTGCGGCGGACGGGCTTTTTTCGTGGAGGCATCACTTCGAATGATATGGCAGTCGGGTTGCAGATGTTTGTGAGGTTAACCGTCAGCCTGAGGTGCAATATGCAGAGGTTGGTTTTTGCGGCGGCCGCCGTGCTGGTGGCCGCAACGAGCGCCGGCGCGGCGATCTCTCCGAGCGAGGCGGAGCGGCTCGCGAAGGCCGCGACCGCCATTCAGGAAATGCGCGGGTCGATTCCGCAGAGTCTCTGGGATCGCGCGCGCTGCGCCGTCGTGATTCCCGAGCTGAAGAAAGCCGCCTTCATCGTCGGCGGCGAGTACGGCAAAGGGGTGATGAGTTGCAAGGCCGGGGATTCGTGGAGCGCGCCGGTCTTCATGCAGATCGCGAAAGGCAGCTGGGGCTTTCAAGCGGGCGCCGAACAGGTGGATCTCGTGATGCTCGTGATGAACGAGAGCGGCGTGCAGAAGCTCCTCAAGAACAAGGTCACGCTCGGCGTCGATGCGTCGGTCGCAGCCGGGCCCGTGGGCACGGCCGGGACCGTGGCGACCGACGCGGCCCTGACCGCGGAAATCCTGGCGTACTCGCGCGCGAAAGGATTGTTCGCGGGCATCAACCTGTCGGGCGGTGTCCTGCGCCCGGACGAAGATGCGAACCGGAGCGCGTACGGCGCGGGTGCATCGCCGACCACGATCCTCGCGATGCGCGAGATCTCGGCGCCACCTCAGGCGTCTGCGTTTCTGGCGGCGCTGCGATCGGTTTCCGCGGCCAGCACAGCGGCGGCGGCATCGCCATCGCCCAGCGCCTCCACGCCCGCGGCGCCTCGCGGTGCGCCGATGCCGACCACCGATGACGATCTGCGCGTCCAGCTCACGAGCATGCAGCAGACGCTCGACCGGTTGATATCGAGCGCGACGCCGTCGCCAGTTGGCACGACCGGCAGCGCGGCGGCGCCGCCGGAGAGCGGCACGCTCGTCGTGGATCGCGCGGCGCTGATGCAGTTACGCCAGCAGCTCGCGGCCGCGATCGCCGCACTCAACCGGCGATAGGATTCGCGAGCGATCACGAATTCGCGGACGGTAGGGGCGGACAGACGGCTCCGCCCCTACGCACAAGGGTGGGGCTTGTTCTACTGGCTGACGCGCTCGCGCTTGACCGACTGCAGCAGCACCGGCTGCGTGCCGTAGTTCTCGAGCACGATCGTGTTGTGTTCCTTGTCGAACGTGATTTTCGTCGCGATCGACATCTTCCCTTCGCCGGCGCCGTCCCGGTTGAGACGCAGCTCGATGACGGTGAACGGGTAGTCGATCGAACGTGGGCGATTCCGGGCTTCCCAAAACGGAATACGCCGATCGGTCGCCAGCACGACGCGCTCGCCGCCTTCCGGCATCGGCGTCAAGGTCGCGTAGTGCAGATCCCAACCGACGCTCTCAGGCGTCCTGAAATAGCCGACGCGCGGGATGTCCTGCAGCACATCGAGCAGCTTCTCCGGTCCCTTCTCGGTCAGCACCGCCAGCAGCCGTTTGCGCTCGGCGTCGGTCGACCATCGATTGACGACCATCTCGACGGTCGCGGTGCGGCCGTTGTCCATGTCCACGGCCATCGCCGTGTACCGTGCGGGCGATCCTTGCGTTTGTGCCGAACCGCTGAGCGTCAGGACAACCGACGCCGCCAGCGCGAAGCCCATCATTGCCACGCGACGAGGCGGAAGAAACATATGGCACCCTCCTTCTCGAGGTTACCAGAGCCTCGAGTGCAAGAAATGCGTCACATCATTTACTTGCGAGCGGCCGGCGTGAGCGTCGTCTCGCGCCGCTGGCCGGCGCGCGTGTAGACCACCTTCGTCGGCTGACCGATCTTCAGCGCGTCGAGCGCATACATGTAGTCGTAGATGTTCGCGATCGACTGGCCGGCGATCTCCACGATGACGTCGCCTTTCTGCAGGCCGGCTTGTTCGGCAGGCCCGCCGCCGATGACGCCGCTGAGGAGCAGCCCTTTGACCTCGGTGCCGTAGTCGGGAATCGTCCCGGTGAAGATCCGCACGCCGGCGCGGCCGCCGCCGCCCTGAACCTGCGGTTCGACCTTGGTGAACTGGGGCGCGTCCGCCGTGTCTTCGATTCGGCGCACGAGTGCGGCGGCGAAGTCGACGACGCGATCGAGATCCTCGTAGTCGATCTTGTCGGCGGTGTCGCTCGGCTTGTGATAGTCGGTGTGCGTGCCGGTAAAGAAACTCAGCGACGGGACGCTCGCGGCATTGAACGTGGAGACATCGGTCGGCTGATACGGGTCGGCCTGCAACTGCAGATCGAAACCGGCGGCGATGTTCGCCTGCTCGATGACGCGGCCCCACGCCGGACTCGTGCCCGTCGCCTGGACGCTCAACTTGTTGTCCTGCATCCGGCCGACCATGTCGAAGTTCAGGTACGCGGCGATCTGATCGAGCGGCACGGGCGGCGTGGTCGCAAACGCGATCGAGCCGATCAGTCCGACCTCCTCGCCGGACCAGAGCCCAACGAGCACGTGGCGCTTCCGAGGCTGTCCGGCCAGCGTCGACGCCACAGCGAGAACCGCGGCGGATCCGGACGCGTTGTCGTCCGCGCCGAAGTGAATCTTGCCCGCGTCTTCTTTGCCGGCGAGCGTGTTGCCGGCTTCGCCGCGCCCGAGATGGTCGTAGTGCGCGCCTATCGCAACCCACGGTTTTGACGTGGTATCGACCGGCACCGTCGCCGGCAAGTACCCGACGATGTTGTTGCCGGTTTTCTTCTCGCGCTGGACGGCCGCGTGAACGTGGACGTTGACACCCGGAATCGCGAAGCCCGCGACGTGCGGGTTCGCGGAGTCGAGCGCCTTCTGCGCCTCCTCGACGGTCTTGTCCGGCACGCCGCGGAAGATCGCGTTGGCGACGTCGCCGGTAATGCTGACCGCGACGATGCCCGAGCCGGCGATCGCGGTGTCGAACGTCATCGGGATCAGCTCGCCCGCGTTGGGCGATCGGGGCCCGGCGACCACGAGCATCGCCTTCGCGCCCCGTTGCCGCGCCGCCAGCGCCTTGTAGCGCAGATCGGCATACCGCGCCAGAATCGAACGCGTCTTCTGATCGGCGTCTTCGGGAAAGTACCGCAGCACGAGGACGATCTTGTCCTTCACGTCGAGCGTGGCGTAGCTGTCGTAGCCGAAGTCCTGGCTGTCGGGCACGACGATGCCGTAGCCGGCGAAGACGACTGGTCCGTCGACATCGCCGTTATCCGAGAATGACAGCGCGCGAGCCGTTCCCTTGCTGGCGACGCCGGCGCCGCGCCCGGCCGATGCGGTCTCGTCCCGGATCTCGACCGACGATCCGCCATCCTTCGTCCCGGCGGTGAATTCGAACGGCAGACGAAAATCGCGCTGCCCCGGCAGCGGCTTCGCGCCCGTCTTCCGCAGCTCCGCGATGATGTAGTCGCCGGCGAGGCGTTCGCCGTTCGATCCGGCGAGGCGGCCTTCCAGGCGATCGGACGCGAGCGTCTGCACGTGCGCGCGCGTCTTCGATGTTTGCGCGTACGGAGTCGCGACGAAGAAAGCAACCGCAGAGAGCGCAGAGATCGCCGGGAACAACACGCGCCGCGAACGCTGCGACCGGTGCGGTGGGTCGTGGTATTTCATGATTTCTTACTCGGCTTTCTCGGAGGCGCGTTCCTGATCGCGTCGAGCGCCTTCTCGTGATTCCACTGTGCGAGAAACAATTGACCCGCCGATCCGCCGGAGCGGCTCGAGGTCCACGCGAGCTGCTTGCCGTCAGGCGACGGC
>DASYQZ010000178.1:0-8732 GCA_036004865.1 Vicinamibacterales bacterium | reverse complement strand
TCGAGCACGTATCCCGCTTTCTCGAGCACGCGGCACGACGCCGTGTTCCAGGCGAACGGGAGCGCGTAGATGCGCGTGAGGCGGTACGTCGCGATCGCGTACTCGGTCACGCCCTTCAGCGCGTCGGTCGTGATGCCGCGTCCCCAGAGCGGCTCGGCCAGCCAGTAGCCGATTTCGGCCGACACGCGCTCGACGTCGCCGTGCATGACGAACCCGATGCTGCCCACCGCGTCGCCGTTCACGGCAATCGCGAACGTCGTCTCCGGCTCGCGCGTGCGGATGGCGCGGATGAATTCCCGCGCGTCGTGCTTCGTGTACGGATGCGGGAACGCGTCGCGCAGATTGAGCCAGATTTTGCGGTTGTTGGCATGCGCGACGAGCGACTCGACGTCGGACGTCTGCCAAGATCGCACGTCGCAAGTCTTCAGTTGCAGCCGCACAGGGAGCTCGCCAACTTTTTTCCACTGGCGGCGGGGCCCTCCGCCTCCGCTCGCCATCTATTCTCGCGAGCTACGGCGGACCCACCGTAGCCTTGGCGGAGGTGGGCACCCCGGCGCGAGCTGTCGCTGACGCTGAACCGCGGCGTCGCTTGGCCGCCGCTCAGTGTGGCCGCAGGCGCTTCAGCGCGTTTCTTGATGGCGCGCAGCCACATATAGCGAATGAGCGAGCTGCCAGGATAGATCACGCGCCAGTATGCGCCGAAGCGGCGCGCCGCGTCCGGACCGGTGCCGAAGACGCGCGTTTCGGTCGTGACGTCGCACGTACCTTGGCCGGTGGGCCTGATGGCGAAGTTCATCGTCGCCAGCGCGAAGCCGCCGCGGGCTCGCAGCGCGAGGAATTCATCGGTCGTCGGGAGCCGCACGCTTCGCGCGGCCTCGCGCGGCGCGACCACGACCGTGCCGACAACGATCTCCTGCGGGCCGTCGGCAAGCGTCGCAAACGACGTCCGCGTGGCGAGGCCGAGCAGCGGCTCGTTTTCCGGCGCGTTCAGGATGCCGGGCGGCAGCGGCTGGCCGAGCCGGCGGATCCAGATCAATGTGCGAAAGAACAGGATGTCGTTCGCCGGCACTGCCTTGATCGCCTGATACACGCGTTCGGGTGTCGCCCGGATCGTCGTCGAATGACGCTCGCTGAAGTGCCAGTCCGGCATCGCGCGATCGAGATCGGTGCGCGCCTCCGCGACGTGCTGGAGCGGTGCCGGCGCGAACATGCCGGCGGCGATCAGCGCGATCGACGCGGCGATCGCCGCCGCACCCATGAGCCGCGAGCGGATGCCGAGGAAGCGGAGCGGCTTCACGAGCGACGCGAGGCCGGCGAGAATCCCGACGATGCCGAGGTCGACGAGCGTGACGGCAAGCAAATTGAGCATCGGGGTTAACCGAGCCAACCGTCTTCTTTTTTCCACTGGCGCCAGGGCCCCACGGGCACCCCAACGCGGCTGCCGCGTTGGGACCCCGCCAGTTCGCCGCGAGCTGTCGCTGATGCCGCGCGGCAGACCGGGCGGCACGCCACCCCAGCGCGGCTGCAGCGCTGGGGGCCCCGGCATGGCCGCAGGCGCTTCAGACCATATATCGCTCGCCGCCGACCGTCCCCGCTGCGAATCGCTCGAGAGCAAACGGCGTGAGATCGAACTGCGGGTCGCGGCCGGTGATGACGTCGGCGAGGATGCGGCCGGCGGCCGGCGAATGCTGGAAGCCGTGGCCGCTGAAGCCGTTGATCAGGAAGAAGCCGCCGACCTCGCGCACGGGACCGATCAGTGGATTCGCGTCGGGCGACACTTCGTACAGGCCCGCCCATGCGTGGGAGATCGACGCGTCGGCGAGCGCCGGCAGCCGCTTCACGGCGACATCGATCACCTGCGGGAGGAAGTCCCACTGCACGGTCGTGTCGAACGTCGGCGTCTCATCCGGATCGCCCATGCCGAACAGCAATCCTGCGCCTTCGCGGTGGAAGTAGAAGGTTGTCTCGAAGTCGATCACCATGATTCGCGACGCCGGCCAACATTCTTTACTGCTCGCGGGGCCCCGCCCCCGCTCGCTCGCAGATGGTGCCGCCGCGATGAAAATGTGCCGTCGAATCGGATCGACGGGTACGTCGACGCCGGCCATCCGTCCGATGCGCCGCGCCCACGGTCCCGCCGCGTTGACGACGATGCGCGTGTCGATCGCGCCGCGCGTCGTCTCGACGGCGGCCACGCGGCCTGATTCCAATCGGATGGCCGTCACTTCGGTGTCGCGCTCGATTGACACGCCCGCGGCCTGCGCCGCCTTTGCGAATCCCATCGTGACGCCGTTGGGATCGGCAATCCCGTCGCGCCCGCAGAAGGTCGCCGCCGCGACGCCGCCGGCGTCCAGTCCCGGCGCGAGCCGCGCCGCGGCCGCGCCGTCGAGCCAGTCGACGTCGACGCCGAGGCTGCGCTGCAGCGCGACGTTTCTGCGAAACGTCTCGACGCTCGACGGCGTCGAGAGGAGGAACAGATAGCCGTCCTGATGGAAGTCGATCGGCTGGCCCACTTCGTCCGCGAAGCGCTCGAGGAACCCGATCGATTCGATGGACAACCGGATGTTCGCCGCGTTCGAGAACTGATGGCGCACGCCGCCTGCGTTGCGGCCGGTGGATCCGGCGGCCAGCAGCTTCTCGCGCTCGACGAGGACCACATCGGCCACGCCGCGCCGCGCGAGGTGATAGGCCACGCTCGCCCCCAGGCATCCACCGCCGACGATGACCACGTCCGCTGTTCGTTTCATCTCAGCCGCGACTAACGCTGCGTCGCCGGCGCCTTGCCTCCGGCCTGCGCGACGCGCTCGACCTGCTCCATCACCCGCAGAACGTTGCCGCCGAGAATCTTCTGAACATCCGTTTCCGAGTACCCCTTCTTCAGCAGCGCATCGGTGATCTTCGGCAGCTTCGACGCGTCCTCCATCCCGATCGGCATCGTCGCACCGTCGAAGTCCGAGCCGAGGCCGACGTGATCGGCGCCGGCGACCTTCACGGCGTGATCGATGTGCTCGACGATCTTCTCCCACCCCACGTTCGGCAGCTCGCCGCTCATCATCGCCTCGCGATCGATCCGCTCCCCCTCCATCGTCGTGCACGCCTCGTTGCCGCCGCACTTCTTCGACATCGCCGCCATCTTCGCGACGATGTTCCCCGACTTCTTTTCGCTCGCGACGCGGAACTCCTCGCTGAGGAAGCCGGCGTGATAGTTGATCATCACGACGCCGCCGTTCTTCGCCAGCGCGCGCAGCATGTCGTCGGTCATGTTGCGCGGGTGGTTCGCGATCGCGCGGCACGACGAGTGCGACGCGATGACCGGCGCGGTGGTGATGGCCAGCGCGTCGTAGAACGTCTTGTCGGCGACGTGCGAGATGTCGACCATGACGCCCAGCCGGTTCAGCTCCCGGACGACGTCCTTCCCGAACGCGGTCAGCCCGTTGTGCGCCGGCTTGTCGGTCGACGCGTCGGCCCAGTTGTTGTTCTTGAAGTGAGTCAGCGTCAGGTAGCGCACGCCGAGCGCCGCGTAGTTGCGCAGCAGCCGCATGTCGTCGTCGATCATGTGGCCGCCCTCCATGCCCATCAGCGCCGCGATCTTGCGTTCGGCGACGGCGCGCCGCACGTCCGCCGCAGTCGTCGCGAGCAGGAAATCGTTGGGATGCAGGCGCGCGGCTTCGCGCACCGCGTCGATCTGATCCATCGCTTTCTTCACCGCCGGCGGGCCGGTGACGTCGCTCGGCACCCAGATCGAGAAGAACAGCGCGTCGAGGCCGCCCTCGCGCATGCGCGGGATGTCGATGTTGCCGTTCGTGTTGCGCGCGTCGATCTTGAACGTCTTGTCGTAGACCAGCCGCTGCGTCGTGTCGTCGTGCGAGTCGATGACGATCGCGCGGTCGTGAAGCTGCTTCGCGCGATCGGACACCTGCGTGCCGGACTGCGTGAGAACGAGCGTCGGAATCGCGAGGAGAAGGACGATGATCGCGGCGCGCACAAGATGTTCTCTCATGCGGGCCATCTTACCGCGGCTCCATGGAAGGCACGAAAACACGACACCACGAAAAACACGAAACAGATTTCAGGGGTTTCGTGATTTCGTGTTTTCGTGCTTTTCGTGGCTTGACGATCTATTCGTATCGCAAGGCGATCATCGGATCCACCCGCATCGCACGCCGCGCAGGAACGTAGCTGGCCGCGAGCGCGGTGACGGCGAGCAACGCACTGATGCCGACGAAGGTGACCGCGTCGGTCGACGTGACGCCGAAGAGCAGACTCTGGATGAGCCGCGCCATCGCGAGCGCACCGGCGACGCCGACCGCGATCCCGATCGCGGCGAGCGCGAACGTCTCGCCGAGTACGAGCCGCAGCACGGCGCCGCGATCGGCGCCGAGCGCGATGCGGACGCCGAGCTCGTGCGTCCGCTCCGCGACGGCGTACGCCATCACCCCGTAGATCCCGATCGCGGCCAGCAGCAGACCGACGAGCGCGAAGATCGTGATCAACACCGTCCTGAAGCGCGGCGGCGCCACCGACGCATGCATCAGCTCGTCCATCGTCTTCACGCGCGTGACCGGAATGTCCTTGTCGAGCGACGCGACGACGACGCGGACCGCGTTCGCCAGCGCATGCGGATCCGAAGAGCCGCGCACGGCCACGAACTGGCCGCGCCATGGATTCTGCCGGTACGGCATGTAGTACGTCGGCTCGGGCGCCGCGTCGAGGCCCGAGTACTTCACGTCGCCGACGACGCCGACGACGGTCATCCATGGATTGTTCGGCGCGATCGGCCGCTCCGGCCCGCCGATCTTGAAACGGCGTCCGATCGGATCGACGCCGGCGAAGTATTTCTTCGCGAGCGCGTCGTTGACGATGACGACCGGCGGCGCGCCGTCTTCGTCGCGCTCGTCGAACACGCGGCCGCGCACCAGCGGCACGCCGAGGGTCTTGAAGAACGCGTCGCTCACCATCAGCACCGGTCCGACCGGCGCGCTCTGGTTCGGCGGCAGCACCTGCCCCTCGACCATGAAGTTGTCGGTCACCTGGAGCAGGTTCGGCGGCAGGCTGATGCTGAGTCCCGCCGAGCGCACGCCGGGCAGCGCTTCGAGGCGCTGCACGAGCTGGTCGTAGAACGCGCGCACCTTCGGCGTGTCCGGATACTGCGCGCGCGGCAGCGACAATTGGAACGTCAGCAGATGGCCCGGATCGAACCCGGGGCTGACGCGCTGCAGCTCGGAGAGGCTGCGAATCATCAGCCCCGCGCCGGCCGAGAGGACGAGCGCGAGCGCGATCTCGGCGACGACGAGCACGCGTTGAACGCGCCGGTGACCGGCGCCGATGCCGCCGCGTCCGCCGTCCTTCAGCGTCTCGACGAGCGGCGTCCGCGACGCACGCAGCGCCGGCACGAGGCCGAAGACGACGCCGCAGATCGCGGCGGCGGCGAGCGCGAAGAGGAACACGGGCACGTTCATGCGTACTTCGGACAGTCGTGGAATCCCTTCGGGCGCGAGCGCGAGCAGCGCACGCGTGCTCCACGACGCGATGGCGAGGCCGAGTCCGCCGGCGACGATCGCCAGCACGACGCTTTCGGTGACGAGCTGGCGGACGATGCGCGCGCGCGCCGCGCCCAGCGCGCCCCGCAGCGCGATTTCGCGCTCGCGCGTCGCCGCCCGCGCGAGAAGCAGATTGGCGACGTTGACGGTTGCAATCATCAGCAGAAAACCGACGGCGCCCAGCAGGACCCACAGCACCTGCTTCACGTTGCCGACGAGCGATTCGTGCAGCGAGATCGCATCGAGCGTCCAGTCCTCGGGCGCGGGGTACTGCCGCTTCAATCCGGCCGTCACCACGCCGAGATTCGCGCGCAGCTCCTCGAGGCTGACGCCCGGCTTCAACCGCGCGATTCCGCGCGTGTAGAACGGTCCCCGCCGCGGTGGCGGAGTCATCGTCAGGATCTGCCACAGCTCGTTGGTCTCGCTCGGAAAGGTGAAGCTCGCCGGCATCACGCCAAGGATCGTGTGCGGGACGCCGCCGAGCGACAGCGGCCGGCCGACGACGGCCGGATCGCCGTGGAAGCGCCGCATCCAGAATGCATGGCTGAGGACCACCGTCTTGGGCGCCGCCGGCTTGTCGTCGCCCGCGTTGAAGACGCGTCCGAGGAGCGGACGCGCGCCGAGCACGTCGAAGAAGCGGTCGGTGACGCCGGTGGATCCGACCCGTTCCGCGGCGCCGTCGCCCGTCAGCGTGGCCGGGTCGCTTTCCCAGACCGCGATGGCGTCGGCCGTTTGATTCTGATCGCGCCAGGCGAGAAAGTCGGCGTCGGGCAGCGGATAGATCTCGCCGCCGGGGCCGACTATGCGGACTTCGGCGAGGCGATCGGCGTCGGGAAATGGCAGTGGTCTGAGCAGTATTGCGTGAACGACCGTGAAAATGGCCGTCGTCGCGCCGATGCCGAGCGCAAGCGTGAGAATGGCGACCGTCGAGAAGCCGGGCCGTTTGATCAGGAGACGGATTGCGAACCGCATGTCAGAGAACATGCGCGTTGGACGGAAGCGACAATGAAACCGTTAGCAAGCACCGTGAAAAATGCAACCACGAAACCACGAAACCACGAAACGGAAGAATAGGTCTTTTTCGTGCTTTCGTGTTTTCGTGGTTGCGTTTGGCAAGCCTATGCTTCCTCCCACCGAAATCGCGCGGCCGCGATCGTCGCGAACAGCGCCGCGAACCCGAGCAGCGCGGCCACCGGTCCGACCGCGCCGCGCAGGCCGATGCCGCGCCACGTCATCGCGTCGAGGCCGTCGACCGCCCATCGCGCCGGCACGACGAGCGTCGCCTGCTGCAGCCACGCAGGGAAGATGAACGCCGGCACCCATCCGCCGCCGAGCATCACCATGATCAAGATGGCGAACGTCGTGATGCCGCGCGCCGTGGCCGGCGAGTTGCCGAGCGCGGCGACGAGCAGCCCGAACGTCGCGGCCATCAGTGCGCACGCGACCGACACGCCGACGAAGCCGAGCAGGCTGCCCTGGATGCGCACGCCGAAGACGATCATCGCGAAACCGAACGAGACCCACAGCGTCATCAGCGCGACGACGGTGCCGCTGAGCGTCTTGCCGGCGAGCAGCGTCACGCGCGACAGCGGCGCGCTGCGGATGCGCTTCCACAGTCCGCGCTGCCGCTCGAGCAGCACTTCGATGCCGAGGTTCGCCATTGCGAAGAGCAGGAACTGAATGCCCATGCCGGCGAACGAGTGCGCGTAGCCGTTGTACGCGATGTTCGATCCCGCCGTCATCGGCTCCTCGCGCACGGTATAGGGCATCGTCAGACCGCCGCCACCGCCATTCGCGGATGGCTGATCCTGCTGATAGAAGCTCTGCACCGACCCCAGCAAGTCGCGCAGCAGCTTCTTCCGCTCCGCCGGCATCTGCATCGAATCGACGCCCGTCAGCGTCTCGTCGACGAGCTGACGGCCGCGCGGCCCGCTGAACATCTCGCGGGTGACCGCCTCCATGACGTGCTGCGTGAGAATGCCGCGCACCATCGCGACTTCGGTGGAGCGCGACGGGTCGAACACGACGTCGAGCTGCGGTTTCTCGCGGCGCGAAAACAGCGCCAGGCCGGCCGCATCACCGAAGCCTTTCGGGATCACGATGGCCGCCGCCGTCCTGCCGCGGCGCACCGTGTCACGCGCCTGCTCCACGGTGGTCGTAGTCACCCTGAAGTTCTTGTCCTGCTGCAGGCCCGAGACGACCGCTTTCGAGATCGGGCTTTCGTCGTGGTCGACCACGATGATCGCGATCTTCGCCGGCTCGGTGTTGCGGCTCGGGCCCGAGAAGATCGATCCGAAAAAGGACGCGATCGCGATGGGCACGGCGAAGCTCATGATCACGGCGCGCCGATCGCTGAAGAAGATCTGCAGGTCCTTCCGGACCATCGCAATCATTTGTCTGGCGGGCATCAGTCTCGCAGGCTCCTTCCCGTCAGGGTGAGGAACACCGTTTCCAGGCTTGCTCCGGGGGCCCCTTCCCCCCGGTCTTTCGCGCGCGCGCCGCCGACTGCAGCGACGCGCGACTGCAATCCCGTCAGCGTGTCGTCGGCAATCACCCGTCCGTGATCGATGACGACGATGCGATCGGCGAGGCGCTCGGCTTCTTCCATGTAGTGCGTCGTGTAGAGCAGCGCCTTGCCGCGGCGCTTGAGCGCTTCGAGATTGTCGAAGATCGCGTTGCGGCTCTGCGGATCGACGCCGACCGTCGGCTCGTCGAGCAGCAGGATGTCCGGATCGTGCAGCAGGCCCGCGGCGAGATTCAGCCGACGCTTCATGCCGCCGCTGAACGTCTTCACGCGATCCTTGAGGCGATCCGACAGCTCGACGAGCGCCATCGCGGCGGCGATCGCTTCGTCGAGCGCACGGCCCGTGAGGTCGTAGAGCGCGCCGAAGAAGCGCAGGTTGTCACGCGCCGTCAGCTCGTCGTAGAGCGCGAGATCCTGGGGGACCAGGCCGATGCGCCGCTTCGCCGGATCGGTGTCGCCCGCGAGCCGCCGGCCGCCGACGAGCACTTCGCCGTGATCCGGCGTCAGCAGCCCCGCAATCATCGACACCGTCGTCGTCTTGCCGGCGCCGTTCGGCCCGAGCAGGCCGACGAGCTGTCCCGCCGCCAGACCGAACGACACATCGTCGACGGCGACGAGTGGCCCGAATGATTTCTTGAGGTGTTTGATGTCCAGCATGTCTCGCCCGG
>DASYQZ010000177.1:0-10018 GCA_036004865.1 Vicinamibacterales bacterium | reverse complement strand
ACCGTCGCGAAGACGTTCGTGAACCTGAACAGCTCCACCCGCCGAGTGCCGATCCACGTGATTGCGCTGGCGCCGCCTGTGAGTGACGAGACGTTCCTCGAGAAGATCGCGACCGCAAGCGGCGGCACTTACACCAAGATCACCAAGAGCCAGATCGACGCCGCCGTGGTGGTGTCCACGTCGATGCAGGTGGGGACGGCAGGCGTGACGGCGCCCGCCGGGATCGTGGTCGTCCCCGAAGTGGTCAACGCGATCAACTACGCGGTGCAGCAGACGTTCGCCGCGTCAACCGATTTCAACGCGAACGCGACCGCGAGCCCGGTGATTCCGAAAGGCAACCCGACCGAATATCAGGTGACGAGCCCGATCATCGGCACCGTGAACCTGAACCTCGCCAAGGACATCAACGGTGTCAATCTGTACGACGGGTCGACGTTCAAACAGCCGCCCGACGTGAAGGACAAACAAGGCACGTTGATCCCGCAACGTAACAACGTGATGGTGACGACGGGCGTTGTCATGCCGGGGTTCGACGGAAGCCTTCGATCGTTCCTCGTATACAAGCCGCACTCCGATTCTTCACAGCCGACCGGCTACAAGTTCAAGTCGGACGGGACGCGTATCTGGGTGGCGTGCGTGCCGGGACAAACCGTCGTGCCCGGAAAAACCGGCGGTTGCGCGGTCGCCGATTCGAACCTCCGCAATCTCTACACAGTCGACGCCTCGGGGACGCTGATTCCGTTCACGACGGCGAACGCGGCGGCGCTGGCGTCGTTGATGAACTTGAATGCGACCGACGCGAGCGCGGTCATCGCCAAGGTCCGCGCACTGGGATTCGGAGCCGTGATCGATTCGACCCCGGCGTTCCTGAATCCGCCGTCGCTGGATCCGCCTCCCGATGACGCCTACCCCGGCTTTGCGGTCAAGAACAAGGACCGCCGGACGATCATCTGGGCCGGTACGAATCGCGGCATCCTCGAGGCCATCGATGCGCGGACCGGCGTCGAAGTTTGGGGATTCATCCCGCTGAATCTGCTGCCGAAGCTGCGGACGCTGCTGGATGGCCAGCCGGTCGGCAAGTTCGACTTCTTCATGGATGGCTCGCCGAAGCTCTCGGACGTGCGGCTGACGGGAATCTGCGATCCGGTCGACCATCCATCCGACTGCTGGCGGACCCACATCATCGTCGGCGAAGGACCGGGAGGGACGTTCTACCAGTCCTTCGACGTGACGATGGATAACCTCGGGACTTGTATTGCCCCGGACAACGACAACCTGACGACGCTTCTGAACTGCTTCAATAGCACGAGCTTGATCAAGTTGAACTGGGCGTTCCCGAGCTACAGCCATTTCGACGTCTGCGCGCCGCTTGCCCCTGCTGATTGCACGCCGATCAAAACCTACGGCGACGTGAGCACCTCGGCGACCGACGTCGAGAAGACAGTCGGTCAGACCTGGTCGGATCCGGCCGTCGGCCAGATCTACAGCACGTCCGGGCCTTTCAGCGTGCTGCTCGGCTCCGGCTTCCTGCCGTACTCGACGCAGCAGCAAAGCAACCGTGGAGGCAAGGTCGCGGGCACGACGTTCTACATCCTCGACGCCAAGAGCGGCGCCGTACATCACTTCATGGATGTCGGCAGCGACGGCTTGAACGAGGTCAACGCCGCGGGTACGACCTCGGCGGATGACTGCACGACCGCCGCCGCGGGCTGCAAGAACTTGAAGAACGCGTTGCAGACCGACCCCGTCGCGACGGGACCGTCGGATTCACGCTTCATCAACCGCGCGTACCTCGGCGATCTTGACGGGAACATCTGGCGCTTCGACATCGATCTCAGCCTGGGGCCGCCGACCATCAGCAAGAAGAACCTGCTTTACTCAGCCGGCAGCAATCAGCCCATCTTCTCCTCGATGGCTACCGTGAGCGTGCCGCCGAATCAGTACGTCTTCTTCGGCAGCGGAAGCGATCTGCTGCCCGCGGTGTCGGACAACCAGACGAAGTACAACCTATACGCCGTGAAGGATACGGGCGCCGCGACCGGAAGCACGCAGTTCACGCCGATCGCGCTCACCAAAGCGAACGACCTGACGACCGATGAGCGCGTGACGGCGTTTCCGGCGGTCGCAGGCGACATCGTGTTCTTCACGACGACGACCTACAAGACGTCCTCGCTCTGTAGCGCTCCCGACGCGAAACTCTACGCGTTGACGTTCACAGGCGGAGCGGCATACGACACGAACAACGACGGTACGCTGACCAGCACGGACAGCAGGGTGGCGAAGACCATCTCGAACCAGCGCGCCACGGCACCCTTCATCGTCGATCAACACCTGGTGTTCGGCACCCAGGGGAACATCTCGGTGTTCGGCGATCCTGAGGACTTCAACAACGGCGTGGGACAGGCCGGCGTTCGGATCCTCTCGTGGCGTGAAGTCCGGTAAGGCTCTGCGCGATAATGTAAGGCATGGCCGGCTACGTTATCTGCGCCGAGTGCGGCGCGCGCATCAAAGCCAACCGCGACCATTGCCTCCGCTGCGGTGAGCCGCTGCGCGGCCTGGAGCCGCCGGCGCCGCCGCTTCCGCTGCACGAGGCGCTCGGCGTCTCTGAAGGCGTTTTCCGGGTTCTCGCGGTGGTCGCGGCGCTGGCCGTTGTCGGCGTTGTCGTGATGCTGTACCAATTGCGACCTCAGCCAGTCGTGGATGAGATCGCGCAGCCGTTGGGCCCGGTCACGCCACGGCCGAGCGTGACGCCGCCGCCCGCGACGGCCGGTGGCGAGTCTGCCGCGGTGGCGCCATCGAGTCCTTCGTTGGAGGCGGCGACCTCGCTCGACGCCACCCGCACCGGCAGCGCAAAATTCACCGCCGGCGATTTCGAGGCGGCGAGAACCGATTTCCAACAAGCCGTCGAAAAGAATCCCAACGACGCCGAAGCCCAGAACAGTCTCGGCCAGGCGCTCGTGCGCCTCGGCCGTACCGCCGAGGCCGTACCGCATTTCGAACGCGCGATCACGCTCGTACCCGACAAATGGGCTTACCGGTTCAACCTCGCGCATGCGGTTGGCGAACTGGGGCAGTGGGATCGCGCCGTCACTGAATATCGCGCCGCGGTGAGGGTGTTCCCGTCCGATTACGCCACGCAGTTCAATCTCGCGATGGCGCTGTACAAGCGAGGCGATCTCAACGCCGCGGTTCCGGAATTCGAGAAGGCGATTGCGCTCGCACCGGCTGAGCCGAGCTTTCATTTTTCGCTCGGCATGACGTTGGAGAAGCTTGGCAGAGTGAACGAGGCAATCGTCGAGTATCGCCGGTACCTCGAAATGGATCCGTTCGGCGCGGACGCCGCGAAAGTCAAGGCGCATATCGATTTGCTGACGCCGGCCCAGCCGTCGACGCCGCGCGGCTCCCGGCCGACGCCTCAGCCGTAAACACCCGATCCCCTGTGCTAGGATGGCGCTCGAACCGATAAGATCGTTCAAGTCATGCGTCTGAAAGGTCTCGTCGCCGCTGTCGCCGCCACCGCGCTCGTGGTCTCGGCGGCGCCGGTGTTTGCTCAGTCTCTTGCCGCCGTCGCGAAAAAGGAAGAAGAACGGCGCAAGAAAATTCCCGATCCGGCCAGGGTCTACACGAACAAGGACCTCGGCGCGCCGCCCGCGGCGTCCACGCCCGCGCCCGCCGCGCCGCCGCCTGCTGCGACGCCGGCTGCACCTGCTGATGCGGCGAAAGCCAGCGCGGCGGAAGCCAAGGACAAGGAACCAGCCAAGGATCAGAAGTACTGGGCCGGCCGCATCAAGACGCTGCGCGACGATCTCGCGCGCAACGAAACGTACGCCGAGGCGCTGCAGACTCGTCTCAACTCGCTGCAGGCCGACTTCGTCAACCGCGACGATCCGGCGCAGCGCGCGGTCATCGAGCGCGACCGCCAGAAGGCCGCGGGGGAACTGGGTCGCCTGAAGCAGTCGATCACCGACGGCAAGAAAGCCATCACCGATCTCGAAGAAGAAGCGCGCCGCGCGGGCGTCCCGCCCGGCTGGCTGCGGTGAGCGCGCGACCTCGCGTTTCGACCGATCCCCCCATTCTTCTCGTCGAGGACAAGGATTCGCTGCGGGCCATGCTGCGCCATGCGCTCGAAGCGCAGGGTCACGCCGTCGTCGAGGCGCGCGATCAGCCTGAAGCCGAAGCGACGCTCAAGGCCACGCGGCCGGCGATTGTGCTGTCCGATCTGCGTCTGCCGGAGGGCGACGGCTTCGGCGTGCTGCGCGCCGCCAAGGAGCTCGAGCCGGAGCTGCCGGTGATCGTGATGACCGCGTTCGGCAGCATCCAGGACGCCGTCGCCGCGATGAAGGAAGGCGCGCTCGATTTTCTCGCCAAGCCGGTCGATCCCGACCACCTGCTGTTGATGGTGGAGCGCGCGCTCATTCAGCGCCGTCTCGCGACCGAGAACCTGATTCTGAAAGAAGAGCTCGCGCAGCGCCGCGGCGCGCCGCAGATCGTCGGAGACGATCCGAAGCTGAAACAGGTGTCGCTGGCGCTGCATCGTGCCGCCGGTACCGACACGACGGTGCTGCTCGAAGGCGAGAGCGGCACCGGCAAAGAGTTGTTCGCGCGCGCGCTGCACGCCTTGAGTCCGCGTGCCGACGGTCCGTTCGTCGCGATCAATTGCGCCGCGATCCCGGAAACGCTGCTCGAGACCGAGCTCTTCGGTCACGAGAAGGGCGCCTTCACGGGGGCCGCCAACCGGAAGCCCGGCAAGTTCGAGCTCGCGCACCGCGGCACGCTGTTCCTCGACGAAATCGGCGATCTTCCGCTGTCACTGCAAGCGAAAATCCTCCGCTCGCTCGAGGAGAAACGATTCGAGCGCGTCGGCGGCACGCTGCCAATCCAGGTGGACGTCCGCGTGGTCGCGGCGACGAACCGCCATCTCAAGGCCGCCGTGGCCGCCCGCCAGTTTCGCGAGGACCTCTACTTCCGGCTGTCGGTGTTCCCGATCACGATTCCGCCGCTGCGCGAACGCCCGGAGGACATTCCGACGCTCGCGCGCTACTTCATCGATCGGTTCTGCCGCGATTTGAACAAGAAGTCGCTCGTCCTGTCGCCGGCCGCCGAGCAGGAGCTGCGCGCCTATGCGTGGCCCGGCAACGTGCGCGAGCTGCAGAACTGCATCGAGCGCGCGGCCATCCTGACGGAAGGGGAGACGATCCATCCGCGGCACTTGAACCTGTCGTTCCGCGTGCCGGCGGCCGCCGCCGCCGAAGAGAACGCCGATCCCTGGTCGACGGTGGATTGGTCCGGCACGCTGGCCGACGTGTCGCGGCGGGTGCTGATCGAAGTGGAGCGCCGGAAGATCGAGCTGGCGTTGAAGGAAGCCGCCGGGAATCGCGGCCGCGCCGCCGAGCTGCTGCAAATCAGTTACAAGACGCTGACGATGAAGCTGCGCGAGTACGGCCTCGACGCGTAGAGGACGTCAGCCTTTGAAACCGACGCGTTTCAGCGCGTCGCCGATTTCCTTCTCCGTCACATCATCCACGATCGTCGTCGCGCCGACCATGGTCGGCAGCACGAAATGCAGCCGTCCCGCGATCATCTTCTTATCGTGCTGCATCGCCTCGATCATCTGCGCTGGCGGGATATCGGTGATCGGCGGCAGCGGGCCGAGACTCGCAATGAGATCGGCGAGCGCCTGGCGATCGCGATCCGCGAGCGCGCCGCGCGCCACGGCGATCTCGGCGGCGACGAGCATTCCGTATCCGACCGCTTCGCCGTGACGGAAGCGGCGGTATTTGGTGACCGATTCAATCGCGTGTCCCGCCGTGTGGCCGAAGTTCAGGATGCGGCGCGGGCCCGCCTCGCGCTCGTCGGCCGCGACGACGTCGGCTTTGATGCGGCACGACTCCGCGATCACCGGCATCAGCGCCTCGGGCACGCGCGCGAAGATCGCTTGTCGCTCCCTGGCCACGCGATCGAACAGTGGGGCGCTCGATGTCATGCCGTACTTGATCACTTCGTACAACCCTGCGCGGAACTCGCGGCGCGGCAGCGTGCCGAGCACTCGCGGATCGACGACGACCGCGTGCGGCTGGTGAAAGGCGCCGATCAGGTTTTTGCCGAGCGGGTGATTGACGCCGACCTTGCCGCCGATCGCGCTGTCGACCTGGGCGAGCAGCGTCGTCGGCACGTGGACGAGCGCGACGCCGCGCAGATAGGTGGCGGCGGCGAAGCCCGCCATGTCGCCGATGACACCGCCGCCGAACGTGATCAGCGTCGTTGCGCGGTCCGCGTTCGCGCGCACGAGCGCATCGTAGATGCGCGTCACCGTCGGCAATTGTTTGAACCGCTCGCCGTCGGGCACGAGGATCGGCTCGGCGTCGATCGCGCGCGCGACGTGCGATCCGTGCAGGCGCCAGACGAGCGGGCTCGAGACCACGAAGCGCCGTTCGGGCGCGCGAAGCTCGTCGAGGAGAACCGCGAGGCGCTCGATCGCGCCCGCAGCGATCGTCACGGCGTAGGGACGCGACGGCGTGGCGACGTCGACGCGAATCGAATCCATCTCGTGTGCGGGCTTCAGAATGCTTGGTAGGATAGCATCCGCGTGCGTGAGCGCCCGCGGCCCGCGCGAGGCGCCGGGCCCCCAACGCGCGGACTTTGCGCGTTGGGGTGGCTCGCTGGAAGGAAGCGAGGCGCAGCCGAGCCGCCGAGCGCGTGCGAGCGGGGGTGGGGCACCGCGAGCGTTGAAAAAAGACTTTCTGATCGTTGGCGGCGGCATCGCCGGCCTTCGAGCCGCCATCGGTCTTGCCGCCGCCGGCCGCGTCCTGATTCTCACCAAGGCCGATCCCGCCGAGAGCAATACCGGCTACGCACAAGGCGGCATCGCCGCCGCGATCGGCAACGATGACAGCCCGGCGCTCCATGCGGCGGACACGATCCGCGCCGGTGACAATTTGTGCGACGAGTCGGCGGTGCGCGTGCTCGTCGAGGACGGACCTCGGTACGTCCACGAGCTTCTGGAGTGGGGCACGCGTTTCGATTGCGAGCCGGGCGGCCGTCCCGCGCTCGGGCGCGAAGCGGCGCACAGCGTGCGGCGCGTCCTGCACGCCGGCGACGCGACCGGCCGCGAAATCGGCCGCGTGCTCTGGGAACGCGTACGCGCGCTGCCGTCGGTCGAGATCATCGATCACGCGCTCGTCACCGAGTTGTTTGTCGAAGGCGGCCGCGTCTCGGGCGTCGCCTTCTTCGACGCGCAGGGCGCGCGTCAGGAAGCGCGAGCGCAGGCGACGCTGCTCGCCACGGGCGGCGCCGGCCAGGTCTTCCGCGAGACCACGAACCCCGCGGTTGCCACGGGCGACGGCATCGCGCTCGCATACCGCGCCGGTGCTCGCGTCCTTGACCTCGAGTTCGTTCAGTTTCATCCGACGGCGCTGAACCTGGCCGGCGCGCCGCGTTTCCTGATTTCCGAAGCGCTCCGCGGAGAAGGCGCGCGCCTCGTCAACGCTGCCGGCGAGCCGTTCATGACGCGGTATCACCCTGACGGCGATCTCGCTCCGCGCGACGTGGTCGCCCGCGGCATCGCGCGCGAAGCCGAGCAGACCGGACCCGTGATGCTGACGCTCGCGCATCTCGACGCCGATTACGTGCGGCGCCGGTTTCCCACGATCGACGACATGTGCCGGCGGCTCGGACTCGATCTCGCGCGCGATCCGATCCCGGTCGGGCCGGCGGCGCACTACATCATGGGCGGCGTCGACACCGATGAATCGGCCAGAACGTCGCTGCCCGGCTTGTACGCGGCGGGCGAAGTCGCGTGCACCGGCCTCCACGGCGCGAATCGGCTGGCGAGCAATTCGCTGCTCGAGGGGCTCGTCTTTGGCGCCAGGGCCGCGGCCGCGATGCAGGAGACGCCTCGCGCCGCACGGATGAAAGGCGATCGGGTGCTCGTCGCCGGATCATGGCTCGCGTCCGCGGGCCCGGCGGATCCGCGATCAATCGCGAGCGACGAGCGATCGGCCACGACCGGCGACGCGGTCCGCGATCTCATGTGGCGGCGCGTGGGATTGTTTCGATCGCGAGAAGGTCTCGAAGCGGCGGTCGCGGCGCTCGACGAGGCTTACGCCGGCGCCGCCACGCCGTCGACGCCGGACCTCTGGCGCCACTTCAACCTCGTCACCGTGGCGCGCCTGATCGCGCGTGCCGCCCTGCGCCGCGAGGAGAGCCGCGGCGGGCACTTCCGGGCAGACTTCCCGGCGCGTGACGATCTACACTGGAAGGTCCATCTCGTCGACGCGCCGGGGCCCCCAACGCGGCAGCCGCGTTGGGGTGGCCTGAACGATCATGGCTAAACAAGCAGACGCATTCGTCACCGAAATCACGCCCCGATCGCAGGACTTCTCGCGCTGGTACCTCGACGTCGTGCGGCGGGCGGAGCTCGCCGACTACTCGCCGGTCAAGGGCTGCATGGTCATCCGGCCGTACGGCTACGCCATCTGGGAGCACATTCAGCAGGCGTTCGACGCCGAGTTCAAGCGCACCGGCCACGTCAACGCGTACTTCCCGCTCTTCATTCCGGAAAGCCTGCTGCACAAGGAGGCCGAGCACGTCGAGGGGTTCGCGCCGCAGGTCGCGTACGTGACGCACGGCGGCGGCGAGGAGCTCGAAGAGAAGCTCGTCATCCGTCCGACCTCCGAGGCGATCATCGGCACGATGTACGCCAAGTGGATTCAGTCGTGGCGCGATCTGCCGATTCTGATCAACCAGTGGGCGAACGTCGTGCGATGGGAGAAGGTCACGCGTCCGTTCCTGCGGACCACGGAGTTCCTCTGGCAGGAAGGGCACACGGCGCACGAGACGCACGACGAGGCGGAGGCCGAGACGCTGATGATTCTCGATCTCTATGCCAGCGTCTCCGAGTCGGTGCTGGCGATGCCGGTCATCAAAGGACAGAAGAGCGAGAGCGAGAAGTTCGCCGGAGCGCTGCGCACGTACTCGATCGAAGCGCTCATGGGCGACGGCCGCGCGCTGCAGGCAGGCACCTCGCACAACCTCGGCCAGAACTTCGCGAAGGCGTTCGACATCACGTTCCAGGCGCGCGACAAGTCGGTGCAGCACGTGTGGGGCACGTCGTGGGGCGTCTCCACGCGGCTCGTCGGCGGCGTCATCATGACGCACGGCGACGACAGCGGGCTCGTGCTGCCGCCGAAGCTCGCGCCCTATCAGGTCGTCATCGTTCCGATCGGCCGCGACAACTGGCGCGAAGCCGTCCTGCCCACGGCGAAGCAGATCGAAGGTCAGCTTCGCGCGGCGGGCATCCGCGTCACGCTCGACGAGCGCGACGAGCGTCCCGGCTGGAAGTTCTCGGAGTGGGAGCTGCGCGGCGTCCCGCTGCGCGTGGAGATCGGGCCCAAGGACATCGAGAAGTCAGCCGTCCTCGTGGCGCGGCGCGATACGCGCGAAAAACAGAGCGTCGCGATGGATGGCCTTGCCGATCGTCTGCGCGCGTTGCTGGACGAGATCCAGAAGAACATGTTCGAGCGGGCGCGCCAGTTCCGCGACGAGCATACGCAACGTGCCGCCACGTACGACGAGTTCAAGCAGATCATGGAAGGGCGCCCGGGCTTCGTCATCGCGCCGTGGTGCGGCTCGGCGGAGTGCGAAGCGCAGATCAAGAACGAGACGCAGGCGACGATTCGTAATATGCCGATGAACGCGCGCCCGTCGTCAGCGAAGTGCATCCGCTGCGATGCTCCGGCCACCGCCGAGGCGTGGTTCGCGAAGGCTTACTGACGGGATACGGAAGCCCAAATCCCGACCGAGACTCTCCTACCGCTGCAGGTTGACCACCAGCGCGGCGCGCCGGTTCAGCCGCCGCGTTTCTTCCTTGCTGTTGTCGTACTTCGGCCGTTCCTCGCCGTAGCTGACGGTCGTGAGCCGGTTCGCCGTGACGCCGCGGCTGACCAGATAGTCCCGCACCGCGTTCGCGCGCCGATCGCCGAGCGCGAGGTTGTATTCCGCCGTGCCGATGTTGCACGTG
>DASYQZ010000176.1:0-5402 GCA_036004865.1 Vicinamibacterales bacterium | reverse complement strand
AACCGCGGCGCGTTGAAGCAGACGCTCACCGCCGTCGCCCGAACCCGCGTTGGAAACGCTTCGGGCAGCCACGTGGAACACCACGTGTACTGACCAAGCGAGAAGACCGCGTTGACGGCGCACACGACCAGCAAGAGCGGCAGGTTGACCGTCCACAGAAACAGAACAGGCGTGAGCAGGAACGCCAGTGCAAACCACGCGATCACGACCGGCTTCCGCCCCCACGCGTCCGCGAGGAATCCGAGCAGCACATAGCCGCAGACCGCGCCGGCGTTATAAGCCATCCCCGCGAGGCTGGCCCATCGCGCCGCCGGAAGTCCCTGGCGCGCGGCGACCGAGGCCACATACGGCGGCACCCACGTCGAGATTCCCCACCAGCCGAGCGTCGTTGCGGTCGACATCACGAACGCGACGATCGTCAGGCGACGCGTCGCGGGGGTGGCGAGGAGATCCGCGAGCGTGAACCGCGTGAGATGGCGGCGTGAGCCGATGATCTGTTCGCCGCGATGCGCCGCGGCCAGCGCCTCGCGCCTCCGACGGTCGGATTCGACCCATTTCGCCGGCTCATCGATGTGTCGGCGCACCCAGATCGCGGCAAACCCCGGGAGCACGCCGATGACGAACATGACGCGCCATGCAGACGCTCCCCAGCTCCCGACGAAAAACCACACGGCCGACGCGATGAAGAACCCGATGCCAAGACCGCATTGCATCAGCCCCGCGCCCTTCCCCCGATGCTTGTCGGGCCACATCTCCGCGACCATCGACGCTCCGGTGGCCCACTCGGAGCCGAGCGCGCAGCCGACGATGAAGCGGAGGAGCACGAAGGAGGTCCAGGACCAGGCCAGCGCCGTGAAACCGGTTGTAACGGAATAGGCGAGGATGGCGTACATCAACGTACGCTTCCGGCCGATGTAATCCGCAGCGATGCCGCCGGCGATCCCGCCGATGCCCCACCCGAGCAGCGTGATCGCGAGCGTCAAGCCGGCATAGAAGGGAATGGACGCGTATCGATCCGGCGGCAGCAGATCCTGGAAGGCGACGTTGACGGTGATGATCAGCGCGTAGGTTTCGTACCCGTCGAACAGCCAACCGAGGTTCGCGGCAAACAGCGTGTACCACTGCGCTCGATCGAGAGCGCGGAACCAGGGTCGTGCCGGTTCAGCCGCCGCGTGCGCGCCCTCGCGTTCGGCAATCACCCTCACAAGTGGGCGACACTATACTCCAGGCGATGGCGCCGCC
This sequence comes from Vicinamibacterales bacterium, assembly GCA_036004865.1. Taxonomy (GTDB): domain Bacteria; phylum Acidobacteriota; class Vicinamibacteria; order Vicinamibacterales; family CAVVIG01; genus QHWF01. The sequence goes on along the minus strand of DASYQZ010000176.1, from coordinate 4,160 downwards.
TTCCTTGACTTGTCGCGATCGCGTTGGCTATAAGGCCGCAGTCAATGTCCTTCGAGACAGCCGGCGAAATCACCGTCGACGTCGCCCGCGTGGACGCGTTCGGGTTCGTGCAGGATCCTCAGCGCCTTGCGGCCTGCATTCCCGGATGCCGCGATCTGACCGAGCTCTCTGCCGCACGTTACTCGGCGGTCCTCACGAGCCGCGTGGCGTTCATGACGCTCAGCTTCAAGGCGGTGGTCGAAGTCACGAGGATCGAACCGCCGACGACGATCGACGCGACAGTCGCCGGCGACGCCATCGGCCTTCCGGGGCATATCGTGGCCACGGCACGCGTCGAGCTGAGGGAGGCGGGGGAGCGGCGTACGATCATCCGCTACGTCGCCGACGTCGGCCTGACGGGCAAGCTCGGTGGTCTCGGCGAGCCCGTGTTCCGCGCGACCAGCGCGCGCCTCGCGCGCGAGTTCGGCGCGAACCTCAAGAAGGCGATCGAAAACGGCCGCGTGGAGACGCCCGCATGAAGAGCTTCGAGCTCGTCGAGCCCGCCACCGTCGACGAGGTCGTCGCGCAGCTCGATCCGGAGAATCCCGGCGTGCGTCTGATCGCGGGGGCGACCGCGCTCTTGCTGATGATGAAAGCGCGCCTGTTTCAGCCTGAGCGTCTCATCAGCCTTCGACGTCTCACTGGCGCGATGCGAGCGGTACGCGACGAGGGGCGTGGCGGAGTACGTATCGGCGCGATGACGACGCTGTCGGAGCTCGAGCGGTCACCCGTCATCGCCACGGCCGCCCCGGTGATGCGCCGCGCACTGCGAACGCTGTCCAACGTGCGCATTCGGAACGTCGCCACGCTCGGCGGCCACCTGGCGCACGGCGACCCGCACATGGATCTCCCTCCTATCCTCATGACGCTGGGCGCACGCGTGCGCGTGTTGAGCGCGCGCGGCGAGCGGTGGATCGACATGAACGATTTCGCCGTCGGTTACTACCAGACGGCGCTTGGCCCGGACGAATTGATCGCGGACGTCGAGATCCCCGTGCAACCTCCGGGGGTCCGCGCCTGGTACGCGAAGTTCACGGCGCTGTCAGCCGATGATTGGCCTGCGGTCGGCGTGGCCGTCTGGTATCGCTCCGACGGCGATCGAATCGCCGACGCGCGTATCGCCGTCAGCGCCGCGACAGACCGGCCGATGCGGATCGCCGGCGCAGAGCGCGCCCTTGTCGGCAATCCCGCAGGGCCGGCGATCTTCGCTATGGCCGCCGACGCGGCGGCCGCGGACGTGGAACCGCTGACGGACATTCGCGGCACTGCCGCATACAAGCGCGAGATGGTTCGGGTACACGTTCGCCGCGCGCTGGACCACGCGATGCGCCAGGGGTCGGGGCCGAATCCATGACGCCCCCTACCGCCCCGGTGGCACCACCACCTGAGACCTCGGACTCGCCCACTGTCCGCACGCTCCGTGAGGTCGGACGCTCCGTCCCACGCCTCGAAGGGACCGCCAAGGTCGACGGCTCTGTCGAATACATCTACAACCTGCGACTTCCGGGCATGCTGCACGGCAAGATTCACCGCAGCTCGATCGCGCACGGACGCATCGTGCGCATCGATACCAGCGCCGCGCTCGCCGTGGAAGGCGTGCACGCCGTCTTCACCGCCGGCGATGTCGCGACGCTCGTGGCGAACCCCTACTACGGTCCTGCCTTTCACGACCAGCCGATCCTGGCGATCGACAAGGTTCGTCACGTCGGCGAGCCAGTCGCGGTCGCTCTTGCGACCGATCCGCACGTCGCCGAGGAGGCCGCAAATCTGATTGAAGTCGAGTACGAGCCGCTCGCTGCCGTGTTCGACGAAGTCGCAGCCGCCCGTCCGGACGCGCCGGTCGTTCATGACGTGCTGAAGCCGGCCGGAACGTTCACCGATCTCAAGTATCTGGGCGGGAGGTCGGGAACCAACGTTGCGCTCGACGCGCGAGTCCGCCGCGGCGACGTCGCCAGGGGATTTGCTGAAGCCGATCAGGTGTTCGAGCACACGTTCCGCACCGGGAAGGTGATTCACGCGACGTTCGAGCCAATCGTGTCGCTTGCCGAGGTGACCGCGCCGAACGGCCTGACGATTCACACCGCCTCTCAGAGCCCGTCGTTCGTGCGGACGGAGATCAGCCGGCTGCTCGGATGGCCGGAGAACCGGGTGCGCGTCCGCACCGCGTTCCTCGGCGGCGGCTTCGGCGCCAAGCTGTACATCAAGCTCGAAGCGCTCGTGGCCGTCTGTGCGCTGCTCGTCCGCAAGCCCGTGCGGATCGCGCTGACGATGGACGAGCAGTTCTACACGATCACGAAGCACGGCGCGACCGTCCGGATCAAGACGGGCGTGAAGAACGACGGCCGCATCATCGCGCGCGAGGTCGAGACCTACTGGAACGGCGGCGCATACGCGGACATCGGTCCACGGGTGAGCCAGAAATCCGGGTTCACGTCCGCGGGGCCGTACGACATCGAGCACGTCGCGCTCGACAACTACGCCGTCTACACCAACGAGCCGCCGGCGGGCGCGTTGCGCGGCTTCGGCATCTCTCAGCTCGTCTGGGCGTACGAGCGCCAGATGGACATCATCGCCCACGCGCTCACGATCGATCCCTTGGAGTTGCGGCGGCGCAACGTGCTGCGAGCGGGCCGGCCGCACGCAACCGGCACGATCATCGGCGGAATGGAGATCGACGCGGTTCTCGACAGCCTGGCGGAGCGGATGGAGTGGCATCGGCCGTTCGATCGCGGCACCGGAACCATCCGCCGCGGCCGCGGCCTGGCCATCGGACTGAAGGCCGCGATTTCGCCGACGACGTCGACGGCGATTGTCCACGTGTACGGCGACGGCAGCTGCGCGGTGCACTGCGGCACCGTCGACATGGGCCAGGCGTCCGACACGGCGCTCGCCCAGATTGCCGCCGAGGTCCTCGGGATCGCGACCGAATCGGTGCGCGTCGTCCACCCTGATACCGATCTGACGCCGTACGACATGGCGACGCTCGGATCGCGCTCGACCTACCACATGGGCAACGCGATTCGGCTCGCCGCGGACGATGCCCGCACCCAGCTCCTGCGGATCGCCGGCACCGCGTTCGGGACCGAGATCGTCGAACTCGACTGCCGCGACGGAGCGATCGTGTCCCGTGCGGGCGCACGGATGACGTTCCGAGAGGCGATGCTCGCGCGATTCGCCATGCAGGCCGGGACCGTGGTTGGCGTCGGCGCGTTCACGCCGTCGTACCAGAAACCGGACCCGCAGACCGGGCAATCGCCGGACATCACGCCGTTCTGGATGATCGGCGGCGCGGGTGCCGAGATATCGGTCGATTGCGAGACCGGCCGCATCGAGGTGACCAAGCTCGTGAACGCGGCTGATGTCGGTGCCGCCATCAACCCGGCATCGGTCGAGCGGCAGCTGACCGGCGCCGCCGTGATGCAGCTTGGCTTCACATTGTTCGAAGCGATGAACTTCAGCGACGGCCAGGTGCTGAACGCGAGCCTCGCGGACTACAAGATTCCCGGCCTCCTCGACCTGCCGCGCGACCTCACGGCCGCCGTCGTTGAAGTGCCGCACGAGCACGGCCCCTTCGGCGCCAAGGGTGTCGGAGAAACCGGAGTCTTCAGCCCGTCGCCGGCGATCGCCAACGCCTTGTACGACGCCGTAGGAGTGATCGTGACCGATCTGCCGCTCACGCCCGAGCGCGTGCTTCGCGCGATTCGCGCGATGGAGAACCGCCCGCTGGGGACCGACGCATGAGCGACCCCCGACTGCGCACGATCACATTCACGTTGAACGGCCGCCCGGCCCGCGCCACCGTCGCATCCCATGAAACAGTGGTCGAGGTGCTGCAACGTGACTTTGGCTTGTTCGGTGCGCGTGAGAGCTGCGGCCAGGGGTTGTGCGGGTGCTGCACGGTGATCGTCGACGGCACGGCGGTATCTGGCTGTCTCTATCTCGCGGCGTTCATTGACGGGACCACCCTTGTCACGATTGAAGGGTTGTCCGACAGGGGTACGCTTCATCCGATCCAGCAGGCCTTTCTCGCGAAGACCGGCTTTCAGTGCGGATTCTGCACGCCGGGCTTCATCCTGATGACAAAAGAACTGCTGGAGCGGCACCCGCATCCCACCGACGAA
>DASYQZ010000175.1:0-4384 GCA_036004865.1 Vicinamibacterales bacterium | reverse complement strand
GCGCCGCCCGCGCCAGCGCCGCGGCCCCGGCCGCCGGCCGGCGCCGGCCCCTCGATGAGCGCATAAAGAATGTTGGGACGCTTGCGATAGACGTCGACGGCGATGCGGCCGAGCGGTCCGTCGGGCCAGCCGTTGCCCTTCAGCCGCGTCCACGTCTCGCCGGCATCCGTGGATTTCCAGATGCCGCTGCCAGGTCCGCCGCCGTTCATGCAGCACGCGGTACGGCGGCGCTGATAGGTCGACGCGTAAAGCACGCGACTGTTCGTCGCATCCATCACGAGATCGTTGGCACCTGTGTCGTCGTCGACCTTCAGCACCTGCGTCCACGTCCGGCCGCCGTCGATTGTCTTGTAGACGCCGCGCTCGCCGCCGGGTCCGAACAGCGGACCGGTCGCCGCCACGAACACGACGTCGTTGTTCCGCGGATCGATGACGATGCGATTGATGTGACGCGAGGTTTTGAGGCCGACGTTCGTGAACGTCTTGCCGCCATCGGTCGATTTGTAGACGCCGTCGCCCCACGACGTGCTCTGGCGATTGTTCGACTCGCCGGTGCCGACCCACAGCAGATCGGGATTGCTCTGCGACACCGTGACGTCGCCAATCGAGATGAGCCCGTTGTCCTGAAACTGCGCCTCGAACGTCGTGCCGCTGTTCGTGGTCTTCCACACGCCGCCGTGCGCGGTGCCGACGTAGAAGATCGCCGGGTTCGCTTCGTACACCGCGAGATCGGAAATGCGGCCCGACATGCCGGCAGGTCCGATCGCCCGGAAATGCAGCGTGTCGAACGGACCGTCACCGGAAATCGCGGACGACGCGGGGACGGAAGCCGACGCCTGCTCCGACACGCCGACGAGCGATCGCACACCGAATGCCGAGAGAAGAATGACGACCAGCGCGAGCAATCGGTACTGCCTCATGGAGAGACTCCAGGTTTCAACGAACGATTTCGCCACGCGCGTGAAGGACAGGTGCAGATTATAGAGCGGCGGCGGTCACCGCTTCATCCGAACGCGGCGAGCAGCCAGCCAGAGACGATGAGCGCGCCGATGAGACCGAGGACCAGGCGTCCCGGCGTGCCGAAGACCATCGTGCCGCCGAAATATTCCCTGCGCATCATCTGCCCGAACATCCAGATGTCGGCGCACATCACGACGGTGAAGATTGACGCGCCGACCGCGAGCGCGCGCAAGCCGAGGCCGCCGATCACGGCGTCGGGGAGCGCGGCCGCCGTTCCCGCGGCGGCGTCTCGCCCGAGGGGCAGCAGGCGCGCGACGGCAAACGCCCCGCCGTTGACCGCCCACAGCAGGTTGTAGCGCTTCATCTTCCCGTCGATGTACGCGTTCATCGCCGCGATTCGATCCGATTGTGCCTTGGAGATGTCGCCAGCCACGTTGTCAGCGCCTCTCTTTCGACGTCGTGCACGCCCGGTCGTTGTCAGACGTCGCGCGAGGAATCGGGCGCCTGGTCGGTCATCAACGGCTCCAGCAGCGCGCGCGCGATCGGCATCATCCGCGCGAACCCAGAATTCGGCCGGCCCCATCGCGAAGTTGAAACTGCTGATCCGTCCCACGCCAAACAGATCCTGAAGACCTTCTCCCCGTACGAGGTAGTCGATCTCCTCGCCTTCGAGCAGCGACTTGACCAGTGCAATCAGCCCCGCATCGCCTGTCGAAAGAACCGGAACGAGCTCGACATCCGGTGTCGGTTCCGGGCCGGGCAGACGATCAACCGTCTCGACGTCGCAGGTCGGACACACCATCACGTCCCAGGAAAATTCCTTCTCGCACTGTGGGCAGAACATGAGTGTCGCCGGCCAGCTCCGACCACATCACACGTTTTTCATGGCGTCGTCTTCGGCGGTTTGCGGTGATGCGTCCCTTGCTCGTACGCGTACGCGAGCTTGAACAGCGTCGGTTCCGCAAAGGCTCGCGCCATGAACTCGAGGCCCACCGGCAGACCATCCGCGGTGAATCCCGCGGGCACGGTCATCGCCGGAAATCCGAGCGCAGGACTGAGGCGGCGGTTGTTGCCGAGTCCGGCCACGTCGTCGACGACCGTTCGCGTCAGCACGTCGGGCGCGATGCGGCCCGGCTGGTGATCGAAGGTCGCGTAGACGAAGGCATCGAGCCGCTGATCCGCCATCATCTTGAGCACCGCCTGACGCAGTGCTTCCTTGACGAGTAGAACCTGCAAATACCCGGGTTCGTCCGTCGAGCGTCCGATGGCGTTCATCAGCACGCGCGCGCGTGACGGCACTACTTTCCCCGACAACACGATCTCGCGCAGCGTCTTCGCCGGCGCGTTCGGGTGCTGTGCGAGGTACTGATTGGTGGCCGCTTCCGTCTCGAACAGATTGCCGTCGTACACCTTGAGCACGCGGCTCGTGAGCTGCGGGATCGTCACCGGATCGACGACATCCGCGCCGAGGCGTCTCAGGTCGCCAAGCGCGCGATCGATCACGCTCTTCACCTGCTTGTAGTCGGCAGACGCCGGCTCGGTCTTCGGATCCATCGGCTCGCGGATCACGCCGATGCGCGCGCCTTTCAAGCCGTCCGTCGACAGCGACGCGGTGTACGACGTGGGCACCTGGCCGACGGCGTACGCCGTGACGGGATCGTTCGGATCGTAGCCGGCGATGACGTCGAGCACGATGGCCGCGTCCTTCACGCTGCGCGTCATCGGACCGAGCGTGTCGGTGCTCGGCCGCGCCGGCATCATGCCGAAGCGGCTGACGAGCGGCAGCGTCGGCCGCAGCCCCACCAGATTGTTCACCGCCGCCGGGCCGCGAACCGATCCGCCGGTGTCTTCGCCGATGCCGGCGGTCGCGAAGTTGGCGGCGACGCCGGAGCCGGTGCCGCCCGACGATCCGCTCGCGCTGCGCGCCGGATCGTACGCGTTGCGGACGATGCCGAACGCCGACCCGATGTACCCCGACGCATACTCGCCCATCGTCGTCTTCGCGACGACGACGGCGCCGGCCTTCTTCAACTTCGTGACGATGGTGGCGTCGCGCTGCGGCACGAAATCCTTGAACACCGCCGACCCGTACGTCGTCGGCATGTCGCTCGTCTCGATCTGATCCTTGACGAGCATGGGCACGCAGTGCAGCGGACCGGCGGGACCCGACGCGGCGAGCGCCGCATCGAGCCGCTCGGCCTCCTGCAGCGCGCGCCGGTTGACGGTCTGTACGGCGTTGAGGCCCGGACCCGCCTTGTCGTAGGCGTCGATGCGCTTGATGTACTGCTCGACGAGCGCGCGACACGTGAGTCGCTTCGACGCGAGCGCCGCCCGTACGTCGTCGATCGTCGCCTCGACCAGATGAAACTCCGCCGGCTGCTGGGTGCCAGGTCTCGCCTGTCCCGTCCAGGGTCGAATGGTTGTCAACGCGATGACGAGCACGAGCGCCGATTGCGGCTTCATCATCGGACGTACCCCTGCGACGCGAGGCGTTTTCCGCTCATCACGTAGCTGCCGGCCGGCAGATCGTGAACGCCTGCGGCGTCGATCCACGCGTTGTAGAACTTGAAGAGCGCGCACACGGTGATGGCGTCGTAGATCGCCTCGTCGCTCCATCCGGCCGACCTCACGCGCTCGACGTCCTCGCGCCGGATCTGATTCGAGTGCGCGTTCATCTTCTCGAGGAACGCGAAGAGCGCCTTCTCGCGATCGTCGATCGGCGCCGTGCGATAGTCCTCGAGCACCGCATCGACGAGCGTGCGATTGCCCAGCAGCTCCGCCGCGACCGCGGCGTGGGAGCCGATTCAAAACGGGCAGTCGTTGCGGCGCGACGTGAACGCCGCAATCAGCTCGCGCTGACCGGGCGACAGCGGCGACGATCCGCGCATCACGCCCTGCGTGAATTGCGCGAGGTGCTGCGTGCGGTCGGTCTTGAACGCGAACAGATGCGTGATCTGCGGAACGAGAATGCCGTCGCGCTTCATCTGGCGGATCGCGTCCGCCCAGGGACCAACGCCGTCGTGGCCTTCTACCTCCGGCAAATACATCGGTTCCATGTGATCGGCTCCTCGAGGGACCTATCTTAGCGAACGAACGTGGGGATTTCGGCGACTCTCGGGGCGAAGCATCGGTCGATCGCTGGAGGAGCGTCGGTCAGCCGCCCATCCAGTCGGCTCAACGTCGTCGGCGCGCCGGCGACGCGGCGATCGATGATGATCGCGTTCCCATTGTCTGCAAACGGCCGATACGAGGTGACCGAGCCGAGCTGGCTCAGGCGGCCCACGAGCAGATCGTCGAATCCATCCGGCACATCGTCGAATCGGAATCCAAGATACAGCAGGACGTGCGGAACGTCCGAGACGGCGGCGGCCAACTCGTCATGCCGGCACTCCGAACCGTCCGGCTGGTGCGAGACTTCGACGAT
>DASYQZ010000174.1:0-26854 GCA_036004865.1 Vicinamibacterales bacterium | reverse complement strand
CTCGTCGACACGAAGGTCGGCCATCCGACGCTGCAGGCGTGGAAGTACCCGCTGCCCGGCGACAAAGTCGTCACGATGATTCACCGCGTGATCATCGACGTGGACAGCAAACGCATCACACGACTGCAGATGGAGCCCGATCAGCATCGGTCGTCGCTGTGCGACGACGTCTGGTGCGGCGGCGAGTGGGCGGATGTGCAGTGGGGAGATAAAGACGCGCACCTGGCGTTCGTGTCGACGTCCCGCGATCACACGTACGAGCAGTTGCGCGTCGCGGACACGGCCACCGGCGCGGTGCGGAACGTGATAGAGGAGCGGGTCGCGACGTTCTTCGAGTCGGGCAACGGCAAGGTGAGCTGGAAGTACCTGCCGGCGTCGAACGAGATCATCTGGTTCTCGGAGCGCGACAACTGGGGCCAGCTCTATCTGTACGACCTGCACAGCGGAAAGCTCAAACATCAGATCACGAACGGCGAAGGCAACGTCACGCAGCTGCTCAGGGTCGACGAGAAGAACCGGCTGCTCTACTTCGTCGGCGTCGGGCGCGAGAAGGGGCGTGATCCGTACTTCCGTCACTTCTATCGCGCGGGGTTCGACGGCACGCACGTGGAGCTGCTGTCGCCGGAAGACGCCGATCACAACGTGTCGCTGTCGCCCTCGGGGCGCTTCTTCGTCGATACGTATTCGACGCCCGACACGCCGCCGGTCACGCTCTTGAGGGACGCCGACGGCAAGACGCTCATGACCGTCGAGAACGCGGACATCTCGCGGCTGATCGCGACAGGCTGGAAGCCGCCGACGCCGATCGTCGTCAAGGCACGCGACGGATCGACGGATCTCTACGGGCTGATGTACAAGCCGACCAATCTCGATCCGTCGAAGAAGTATCCGATCGTCAATCACATTTATCCGGGTCCGCAGACGGGAAGCGTGGGCGGGCGTCAGTTCTCACCGGCGCGCGGCGACGCGCAGGCGCTCGCCGAGCTCGGATTCGTCGTCGTGGAGATCGACGGCATGGGGACGCCGTGGCGGTCGAAGAAGTTTCACGAGGCGTACTACGGCGACATGGGCGACAACACGCTGCCCGATCAGGTGACGGGCATGAAGCAGCTCGCCGAACGCTATCCGTGGATCGACATCGAGCGCGCCGGCATCTACGGGCACTCCGGCGGCGGATATGCGACGGCGAGCGCGATGTTTCGCCATCCGGATTTCTTCAAGGTCGGCATCTCGGAGGCGGGGAATCACGACAACCGGAGCTACGAAGACGACTGGGCGGAGAAGTGGCAAGGCCTGCTTCAGACCAGGCCTGACGGCACGACGAACTACGACAACCAGGCGAATCAGCTCGTCGCGAAGAATCTGAAAGGGAAGCTCCTGCTCGCGCACGGCACGCTGGACACCAACGTGCCGCCGTACAACACGCTGCTCGTCGTCAACGAGCTGATCAAGGCGAACAAGGATTTCGATCTGCTGATGCTGCCCAACCGCGGTCACGGCTTCGGCAGCGAACCGTACATGATCCGCCGGCGCTGGGACTATTTCGTGCGCCATCTCCTCGGCGCCGAACCGCCGCAGGGGTACGAGCTCCGCTCGCCGGACCGCGCCTCGCAATGACAATTCCGCACTAACAGAAATCAGATAATCGCGCCGGACGTGTAAGCGGGAGCATGCGCGCGCGGTCGCGCGTGTCTGCCACCTCGCCATTCCTGCACACGGTTTCGTGCGTCGCCGGCGCTCACCCACACGGCACGCTTCACGCATTCGCGCGGATCCAAACCACGGAGATTTCAAATATGGATCCGGCTCTCGCTGCCGGCGCGTTGCCGGCGCCGAACAACTTTCGTGACGGTCTCGGCGAGCGCCGCCGCGTCAGCGATGCGACCGGGGACATCGTCGAGCGGCTCTGCCTCCGCCGTGAGCTGACGGCCATTCCCTCGTTCGAGTTCGCGCTGCGCGAGCGCGCGGGCCGGCTCGCGAATTTCCGTCACACGTATTTCGGCCGCGTGCGCAGCGTCGATCGTCTGGGCGACCCGGCCGCGACGCTGGCCGTCGTCTCCGAGGTCACGCGCGGCGTGCGCCTCTCGCAGCTCCTGACGCAGGCCGAGCCGCGACCCGTGACCATCGACATCAACGCGGCGCTGCACCTCATCCGCCAGCTCGTGTCGGCGGTGGCGATGCTGCACGAGAACGCGCCCGACGTCGCGCACGGCGCCATCGGCCCCGAGCGCATCATCGTCACGTCGAGCGCGCGCGTGGTGATCGTCGAGTACGTGCTGGGCGCCGCGCTCGAGCAGCTCCGCTACACGCCGGAACGGTACTGGAAGGAGCTGCGCGTTGCGCTGCCGCCATCCGCCGGCCCGGCCCGCTTCGATCAGCGGACCGACGTGACGCAGGTCGGCGTCGTCGCGCTCTCGCTCGTGCTCGGCCGATTGCTCACCGACCAGGAATATCCGGCGCGCGCGAGCGAGGTCCTGGCTTCCGCGCGAGGGATTTCGAGCCGCGGCGGCCTCGAGCCGCTGCCTCCGGGATTGCGTGTGTGGCTCGGACGCGCGCTGCAGCTCGATCCGCGCCATTCGTTCGCATCGGCGCTCGATGCGCGCGTGGAGCTCGACCGAGTACTCGACGGCGAGGATGAAGGCGAGTACGAGGAGCTCGAAACGGCCACACCGGAGCCGGAACCCGCCAGCTCCGTCGACGTGTGGGAACCGTACGCCGCGGTGCGAGAGGTCGCGGCCGATCCGATCGCGGTCGCTTCTGCGCACGACGTGAAGCATGCGGCGCCGGAGGCCAAGCCCGTCGCGTTCGCGCCAGAACCCAAGCCGATCGTTCGCGCGGAGCCGCCGCCCGTCGTTCGCGTGGAGGATCCGCTGCCCGTCGTTCGCGCGGCAGAGCCACTGCCCATCGTTCGCGCGGCAGAGCCACTGCCCATCGTTCGCGCGCCAGAGCCGCCGCGTATCGTTCGCGCGGCCGAACCACCGTCAATCGTTCGCGCGGTGGAACCGCCGCCCATCGTTCGCGTGGCTGATTCGAAGCCGGCGGCCGTGGCCGTCGATCACGAGCCGTTCGTCACACCGGAACCGGTCAAGCCCGCCGCCGCCGTTGCGCCGTTCGACTCGACGTACGCTGCGGGTCCTGCGCGAGAGGCGAGGTCGTACATCGCGCCGCTTCCCCCCGTCAGTCTGACGCCGCTCGATCCGTTTGCGGCAGATCAGGAAGAGGAGCCGCGGGCGACACTCAAGCGAGGGTCGTCGCGACGATGGACACGTTTTGCTGTGGCGGCGTCGGCGCTCGTCGCGCTGTCGGTCGCCGGCCTATACGATGTCCGGCGGTATTTCACACGTCCGGCGCCGGTCGTGGTGCCGAGCACCGGCGTCCTCACCGTCTCCAGCAATCCTGCGGGCGCGCAGGTCTACGTCGACAACATGGAACGCGGCACGACGCCGCTGACGGTCACGCTCGCGACTGGATCGCATCTGGTCGAGCTGCGCGGCAGTGGGGAGCCGCGCACGATGCCGGTGATGATTGCCGCCGGCGCACAGACGTCGCAATACATCGAGCTGCCGTCGGCGACGGCGACCGCGGTCGGATCGCTGCAGGTGCGCACCGAACCCGCGGGGGCGCAGGTATCGGTTGACGGCGTGGCGCGCGGCAAATCGCCGGTGCTCGTGGAAAACCTGGCGCCGGGCGAGCACGCGGTCGCGCTCGACAGCGACTTCGGATCGGTGAAGCACACCGTCACGGTTCAGGCCGCGACGACGGCGTCGCTCGTCGTGCCGCTGACGGCGTCGGAGGGCGTGCCGGTGTCCGGATGGGTATCGCTCGCCGCACCCGCCGAGCTGCAGATTTACGAGAACAAGCGGCTGCTCGGCACCAGCAAGAGCGATCGCGTCATGGTGTCCGCGGGGCGCCACGAGCTCGAGATCGTGAACGAGGCGCTCGGCTATCGAGCCTCGACGATCGTACAGGTGTCGCCGGGCAAGGTCGCGCCGATCAAGATCGAGTGGCCGAAGGGGACGGTGGCGCTGAACGCGCAGCCGTGGGCCGAGGTCTGGATCGACGGCGAGAAATCGGGTGAGACGCCGATCGGCAATCTGTCTGTGCCGATCGGTCCGCACGACATCGTCTTCCGGCATCCCGATCTCGGCGAACAGCATCACGCCGTGACGGTGACGCTCGCCGCGCCGGCACGCCTCAGCGTCGATCTCAGGAAAGAAGCGGCGAGGAAGCCATGACCGCTGTCATCACCGTCCTGCTCGCATTGAGTACCGTCGCCGCGGGCGCCGATTCGCTCGCCACGGCGCGAGAGCTCTATGCGTCGGCGGCGTACGAAGACGCGCTCGCGGTGCTGAACCGGCTGCCGCAGTCGAATCAACCGATCGAAGAAACGCGGGCCGTCGAGCAGTATCGCGTCCTCTGTCTGCTCGCGCTCGGCCGCACGGCGGACGCCGAGCGCGCGATCGAAGCGGTCGTGACGGGCGATCCGGCGTACCGCCTGGCCGTCGACGTGTCGCCGCGCGTGCGCGCCACGTTCAGCGACGTCCGCCGGCGCATGCTGCCGACGATCATTCAGAAGAAATACGCGTCGGCAAAGGCCGCGTTCGATCGCAAGGAGTTCGCACCCGCATCGGCCGGGTTCACCGAGATGCTCCTGCTGATGACCGATCCCGACGTCGAGGCCGCGGCAAGTCGGCCGCCGCTCTCGGATCTGCGGACGCTCGCCGCGGGGTTCCGCGATCTCGCGTCGGCTGCCGCCGCGCCGCCGCCACCGCCGCCGCCCGATCCGGTGCCGGCCGCTCGGCCCGCGCCGGTCGTGCCGCGCGTGTTCAGGTCCGGCGACGCGAACGTCGTGCCGCCCGTGGCCATTCAGCAGGAGCTCCCGCCGTTTCCCGGTCAGCTCCGCGTCGCCCGCGTCGGGATGATCGAAGTGGTCATCGATGAGACCGGGATCGTCGAAACGGCGACGATGACGCAGCCCGTGAGCCGGCAGTACGACGGTCTCGCGATCGCCGCGGCGAAGAACTGGCGGTATCGTCCCGCGATGGTGAACGGCGTGCCGGTGAAGTACCGGAAATCCGTGCAGATCTCCATCAAGCCGCAGTGACGCATTCAGTCGACAGTCGACCGTCGACCGTCCACAGTTAGTCGACCGTCCAGGGTGTCGACTACATGGTTCCTACAGGTACGTCGAGGCCGGGACGGATGAAGCTCCGCGCCCTCGGGAATCGCTGATCGAGTCCGGCCTCGAGCATCTCGAGCAATCGCAGCAGTTCGGCGATCGCACGGTCATCAGCCCACGGAGCGATCTCGCGCAGCGCCTGGCGCGAGCGGTGAATGCCGATGAGCGCGATCTTCGCGCAGCCGTGCGCGTCCCGCAGTCGATCGGCCTGACCGGCCGCCGCCTGCTTGGCGCTCGTGATCGCGCGTTGGACTCGAATCACGATCTGCCCCTGAAACCACATCAGGACGTCGAGCGGCGCCGGCCGCGGCGCGTCATTGCGCGCTGAAGGCAGATGCGACTCCACGCGCGCCGCCGTCACCGCCACGCCCGCGGCGTACTCGAATGCCATGTCGGTCAGCGGGTCGGAAACCGCAGCGAGCGGTCCCTCTGTCTGCGGCCCTTTCAAGAGCACGTCGAGCTCCGGCGTGCCTTGACCGGTGGCGCCGACGATGTCGCGCGTGAACTGCACGAGCTCGGCGAGACTGGTGAACACGCCGCCGGCGGGATCGCGGCCGGTCGATTTCGCGTAGTCGACCCGGCACCGGTGCGCCGGACAGCGGCGTGTGTGGGGGCAGTACGCACACCACTGATCGCAGTGCTCGTACACACCGGGAATGAGCGTCGGATCGCGCGCGATTTCGACGAAGCGTGGATTCATGCCTCGACGGGATCGCAACGGTTGTGCCGCGCGAGATCACGCCTGTTCTCGTGGATCGCGGTCAATTCGCGACAGAATCTGCCTCGCGCGCCGTCGCTTGAGGTTGCAGTTATTGCTAACATAGCGGCCGTGCCGAGCGCGCAGCCCCCGAAGAATTTCACCCACGGCGACATCCGGCGGTGGCGGCGCGTGGGCGGGCTCGTGCTGGCGGAGGTCGAGTACGCGGCGGGACAGCGCGTTCATCGTCACGTCCATCCGCATGCGCGGTTCGTGCTGATGCTCGACGGATCGTTGACCGAAATCCGCGGCGACGAGACCAGCACGTACGGTCCGTCGACGTTGCTGTTCCGGAAGCCGGACGAGCCGCACGCGTATCTCGTCTCCAAAGCCGGCGCGACGTGTTTGATCATCGACATGGAGCCGGTTTGGTTGGACCGCGCCCGTGAGCATGCGCCGGTCGTCGCGCGATCGGCCGCATTCCGCGGCGGGTTCATTTTGCATCTCGCCCATCGTCTGCACGGCGAGTTCGGGTTGCGCGACGAGGTGTCGCGTCTGGTGATCGAGAGCCTCGCACTCGGCGTCCTCGCGGAGGCATCGCGCCGCGTGACGCGCACCGGCGAGCGCCCGGCGCCGGCCTGGCTCGGTCAGGCGCGCGGGCTGGTCGAGCGTCATTTCGCCGAAGCGCTGACGCTGACGACCGTCGCCGCGCGCGTCGGCGTGCATCCGGTCCATCTCGCGCGCACCTTCCGCCGCATCTACCAGACGACGTTCGCCGGGTACGTGCGGCAGGTGCGGATCGAGTTCGCGCGGCAGGAGCTCGCGGGATCGGCGGCGCTCAGCGACATCGCGGCGGCCGCCGGCTTCTGCGACCAGAGTCATTTCTCGCGATCGTTCAAGCAGTACACCGGTCTGACACCCGCCGAGTATCGCGTCGCCCTGCAGGCGCGCTAAGTCCGTCCAAACGCGCTAGTCCCGTCCAAGACGACCCGCCCCCCGAAGTCCGACACTGGCCTGACGCGAGTCCGACTTAACTCCGACTCAACTCCGACTCGAGTCGGACTTGTAATGATCAACGCGATTGTTGACCAAGAAGTCGCTCGCAATTCAACTCTGACTCGACTCTGGCTCAACTCCGACTCCACTCTGACTTGAGTCGGACTCGAGTCGGACCGCACTCCGACTTGTAATGATCGATGGGGCTGTTCACCAAGAAATCGATCGGCGCTCTGCAGGCCGAGGCTGACCGGGGATTGCTGCGGCGATCGCTCGGACCGTGGAATCTGACGGCGCTCGGCATCGGTTCGATTATCGGCACCGGCATCTTCGTGCTGACCGGCACCGCGGCATCGCAGAACGCCGGACCCGCGCTCGTCTTCTCGATGCTCCTCTCCGCCGTCGGCTGCGCGTTCGCCGGGCTCTGCTACGCCGAGTTCGCCGCCATGGTGCCCGTCGCCGGCAGCGCGTACACGTACGCGTACGCCACGATCGGTGAAATCTTCGCGTGGATCATCGGCTGGGACCTGATCCTCGAGTACGCCCTCAGCACGGCCACTGTCGCGGTCGGCTGGTCAGGATATTTCGCCAGCCTGATGCACGACGTCGGCGTCGACGTGCCCGCGTCGCTCACGGGCCCGCCCGGTCCGTTCAATCTGCCGGCGTTCGCGATCGTCCTGGTCGTCGCTGCGCTGCTCGTCATCGGCATCAAGCAGTCAGCCGACACGAATACAGTGCTCGTCGCGATCAAAGCGATGGTGCTCGTGGTGTTTGTGATCGCCGGCGCGGCGTACGTCAAACGCGAGAATCTGACGCCGCTCATCCCGCCGAACACCGGAGAGTTCGGTCACTTCGGCTGGAGCGGCATCCTGCGCGGCGCGGGCGTGATGTTCTTCGCCTACATCGGCTTCGACGCGGTGTCGACGGCGGCGCAGGAAGCGAGCCGTCCGTCGCGCGACATGCCGATCGGCATCCTCGGTTCGCTCGCCATCTGCACCGTCATCTACATCCTCGTCGCCATCGTGCTGCTCGGCATCGTGCCCTACCCGCAGCTCAACGTGGCGGACCCGCTTGCCGTCGGCATCGACGCGACCGGACTCCGCTGGCTGAGCCCGCTGATCAAGGTCGCCGCGCTGTTCGGCCTCTTCAGCACGATGATCGTCACGCTCCTGGCGCAGACGCGCATTTTCTATTCGATGAGCCGCGACGGCCTGTTGCCGCCGATGTTTTCGGCGGTGCACCCACGCTTCCGGACGCCTCATCTCAGCACGATGATGACCGGCATCGTCATCGCGCTCGTGTCGGGATTGACGCCAATCAGCGTCCTGAGTCAGCTAGTGAGTATTGGGACGCTGCTCGCATTCGGGCTCGTTTGCATCGGGGTCATCCTGCTTCGGCACACCGCGCCTGACATCCCTCGTCCGTTCAGGACGCCTGGAGTCCCCCTGGTTCCCATCCTCGGTGCAATCATTTGTCTCGCCCAGATGATCGGCCTGCCGCTTGCAACATGGGAGCGTTTGGTGGTCTGGCTGGCGGCCGGGCTGGTTGTGTACTTTACGTATTCCTACCGGTCTTCCCGCCTCATCCAACCTGAACTGAACGAGTTAAGGCCGCGCATTTAACGGCCGATAGACGGATCAGCTCATCGATTCGTGTACCTTCCATCACCGTTGGGGAGTCTAAGGGAGTGCAAGGAGTCTTTTGATGGCAAAACGGCCGAACTCGGGAAGCATCGTGTGTCCCCGGTGCGGAGCGCCGAGCGCCAAAATCATCGGGCGTTCGGACTCGCATCCCGTTGTCTACCTTCGCTGCGACGATTGCGGAAAGCCCTCGATCTCGCCTGAATAACGTCACGTCCTGAGCGCGACTACGGGATCGACCCGGGTCGCGCGACGGGCGGGCACGAACGACGCGACGAGCGATACCGCCAGCAGCAGCAAGGCCACCCCAACAAACGTCATCGGATCGCGCGCGCCGACGCCGAAGAGCAGCGTCGACATCACCTGCGTGAGCGCCAGCGCCGCGATCGTGCCGACCGCCAGGCCGATGAGGGTGAGCCGCGCCCCATGCGCGAGCACCAACCTCAGCAGTGCGCCCCGGTGCGCCCCAAGCGCCACGCGGATGCCGAGCTCCCGCGTCCGCTGCGAGACGTTGTACGACGCGACACCGTACAAACCGACCGCCGCCAGCACGAGCGCGAGCAGGGCGAACAGCCCGACGAGCAAGAGTGTGAATTGCTGTGACGCGGTCGACGCCGACCGCGCCTGATTCATCGTCTGCACGCGCGCGATCGGCAGCGTCGCGTCGATGCTCCACACGGCGCTGCGGATCGCCGGGACGAGCGCAGTGGGATCGCCGCTCGCGCGCACGATCCAGTCGCGCAGGACGTCCCCCGTGGCGCGATCCTGCGACGCCGGCACGTACATCGCCGGCCGCGGTACGTGGATGAGATCCACCTGTCGGACGTCAGCGACGATGCCGACGACCGTGAGCCAGGGGACCGTGTTGTCCTCGGGCCGTCCCGCCTTGATCCGCTTGCCGATCGCCTGTTGATCCGGCCAGAACGTCCGCGCCATCGTCTCGCTGACGACAATGGACGCCTCCGTCGTGTTGGTATCGCTCCATGAGACGTCGCGCCCCGCGATGAGCGGGATGGACATCGCGCCGAAGTATCCCGGCGACACCGTTCGGAAGTCGACGAGCCGCACATTTCCGAGCGCCGGCGGCTGACCCTCGACCGACACTCCCGTCATTCGCCCCGTCGCCGCGAGCGGAACGGCCGTGATCCCGGCGGCCGATTGCACGCCGGGCAACGCCTGCAAGCGTTCCAGGAGCTGGTGATAAAACGCGGTCCGCTGCGGTTCGGTTCGATAGCGCGCAGCGGGCAGCACGACCCTGAACGTCAGCGTGCCGTTCGGGTTGAAGCCGAGCGGGACCTGCGACAGACGGACGAAGCTGCGCAGCAGCAGCCCCGCGCCAACGAGCACGACGACGCCAAGCGCCGTTTCGACGATGACGAGCAGATTGCGCGCGCGAAGGCGAGCGCCGCGCGACGATGCGCGGCTGTCGTCTTTGAGCGCGCCGTGCAGATCGTGCCGTTGTGACTGCAGTGCAGGCATGACGCCGCAGATGACGCCGGCCGCGAGCGCGACGGCGGCGTTGAACGCCGCGACCGATCCGTTGACACCGATGTCGTCGAGACGGGGAAGATCAGCCGGCGCGAGCCAGCGCAGCGCCGCGACGCCCCACCACGCAATCGCGAGTCCGAGCGCGCCGCCCACGGTCGCGAGCAGGATGCTTTCGGCGAGCAGTTGCCGCAGCAGGCGTGTGCGGCTGGCGCCGAGCGCGGCACGCACCGCGAACTCGCGTCCGCGAGCCAGCGCCCGCGCGAGCGTGAGATTTCCGATATTCGCGCAGACCATCAGCAGGAGGAATCCAACGATGCCTAGGAGCACGAGCAGCGGCCGGCGCACGTCACCGACGATCTGCTCCGGCAGCGAGAGCACGGTGACACCGACGCCGGTGTTCGTTTGCGGCGATTCCTTGCTCAATCTCGCGGCGACGGTGTCGAGGTCGGCTTGCGCCTGCGCGATCGTCACGCCCGGTTTGAGCCGGCCGAGCACGCGCAGAAAATGGCTGCCGTGGTTCGCGAGTTGCGCGGGCGTCAGCCCGAGCAGCACCCACAACTGATCGTCGGGATCGGGGAAACGGAACCCGCCCGGCATCACACCGACGACGACGTACGGCTCGTCGTTGAGATGAATCGTCTGACCGACGATCGACGGGTTCGATCCGAATCGATCGACCCACAGCCCATGGCCGAGCAGCACGACGCGCGACGGCGCGGCGCGATCCTCTTCGGCGGTGAAGCTGCGTCCGAGCGCGGGCTCGACCTGGAGGAGACGAAAGAGCGAGGCCGAGACCATTTCGCCGCTGACGCGAATCGGATCGCCGCTGCCGGTCAGGCTCCAGGCGCCGTCGCGCGCCGCGGCCATGTCGACGAACGTGGAGCTCCGATCGCGCCAGTCGCTGAAATTGCCGGGCGCGGGCGCATTCTGCGCGTTCTTGTACTGCGGAAGGTTGACGTTCTCCCAGACCATCGCGAGCCTGTCGGCATCCGCGTAGGGGAGCGGCCGCATCAGCACCGCGTGGACGACGGAGAAGATCGTGGTGGTCGCGCCGACGCCGAGCGCGAGCGTCAGCGCCGCGACGATCGCGAAGCTCGGGTTCTTCTTCAGCAGACGCAGACCGTACCGCAGATCCTGCGCTGCGTCGTCCAGCGCCGCCCACGGCGACAGGGCGCGCACGTCTTCTCTGACGATCGCCTCGCTGCCCAGCGCGCGCCGCGCGGCGTACTGCGCATCTTCAGCGCTCAGCCCGCGCCCGCGCTGCTCGTCGGCTTCGTTCTCGAGATGACTGCGCAGCTCGCGATCGAGATCGTCTGTCATATTTTTGTCCGCGCCGGGGCCCCACCCCGGCGCCTGCCACCGCTCACTTTCGCTCGCGGCGCTGATTCGCGGCGACTGGCCGCTCAGTCGATGCCAGCGTCTACGCTCGGGCGGCGGCAGCCATCACGCGCGCGATGGCCTGCTGCAGCCGGTTCCATTTCGATTCGGCCGCTGCGAGCTGCTTCCGTCCGGCGGGCGTGAGCCGGTAGTACTTGCACTCGCGGTTGTGCTCGCGGTGGGCGTCCCACTTCGACGCGAGCCAGCCTTTTTTCTCGAGGCGATGGAGTGCGGGATAGAGCGACCCGTGCTCGAGCCGCAGCACTTCGTCGCTGGTGCGCTGAATGTGCTTGGCGATTTCGTGGCCGTGCGCGGGCCCGAGGACGAGGGTCCGCAGAATCAGCATGTCGAGCGTGCCCTGCAGCAGCGCGGTCCGTTCGCGGTGTGTGGCCGTCGTCATGGTAGGCATTCTACCGTGATGATGGTAGACGCGCTACCCTCGAGTTTTGTTCCAGTGACGTCCGGTGCCAAAAAACACGAAACGCACGAAGCCACGAAAAACACGAAGAAGACGTATAGTCACGACTCTGAGTGTCACGCGGGAGGGCTCATGTGGATTGCACTGCTGGCGGCGGCTGTCGCGACGGTGATGGGCACGGGTGCGCCCGGCCTCTCCGACACGCAGGTGAACAACCCGTACGGCATGGCGATCGGACCCGACGGCGGCCTGTACTTCTGCGATCTCGACAATCAGAAGATTCGCCGGTTCGATCTGAAAACGAAGCGCATGACGACGATTGCAGGAGACGGCCGGCGCGGATATTCCGGCGACGGCGGGCCGGCGACCGCGGCGTCGCTGAACATGCCGCATGAAATCGTCTTCGATGCGGCCGGCAACATCTACATCGCCGAGCGCGACAACCACGTCATCCGGAAGATCGATCGGCGAACCGGGATCATCTCCACGGTCGCCGGAACGGGGACGGCCGGGTTCAGCGGCGACGGGGGACCGGGCGCGCAGGCGCAGCTCCGTCAGCCGCACAGCGTCGTGCTCGATCGGGACGGCACGCTGCTCGTCTGCGACATCGGCAACCGCCGGATTCGCCGTCTCGACCTGACGACGGGAATCATCACGACGTATGCAGGGACTGGAGAAGCGAAGCCGACGCCGGACGGCGCGCCGGTGGCCGGCACACCGCTGAACGGACCACGGACGTTCGCGCGCGCGGCGAACGGCGACCTGTATCTCGCGCTCCGCGAGGGCAACGCGATCTTCCGCATCGATCGCAACACCGAGACGCTGCATCGCGTGGCAGGGACCGGTGAGCAGGGTTACAGCGGAGACGGCGGGTCCGCGCTCCAGGCGAAACTCGGCGGCCCCAAAGGCCTCACGCTGGATCGCGATCGATTTCTCTACGTCGCGGACACCGAGAACCACGCCGTGCGCCGGATCGATCTGAAAAACAGAACGATTGCAACCGTGCTCGGCACAGGTGAGCGCGGCGACGGTCCGGAATCGAATCCGCTCGGCTGCCGCCTCTCACGGCCGCACGGCGTCCTGTTCGCTGGCGGCCGGCTCTACGTTTCCGATAGCGAGGCGCATCGCATCCGCGTCGTGCGCTAGTGGCCACGAGTCACGCGTCGACGCTACTGAATCGCGGCTCGGCCCACGATGGTCTTTCGATCGGTCGTCATGTCCAGATGCACACAACGATCGCGGCCGGCGGCCTTGGCCTGGTAGAGCAGATCGTCCGCGGCGGAGAGGAGGGTCGTCAGCGTACTGTCCCGTGGAGGAATCACGGAGACCGCGCCGACGCTCACCGTGACCATCTCGCGCCCGACCTCGGTCCTGTCGTCGGTCGCGGCGGACACGCCGTTCAACACGGTCCGGATGACGCCGAGCATCATCGGCGGCTCGACCTCCGGCAGAATCAATCCGAATTCCTCGCCGCCATAGCGCGCGACGAGATCGCCGGCGCGCCGGGCGCTGTTGGCCAGAGAGCCGGCGATGGCGCGAAGGCGCTCGTCTCCCGCCAGGTGCCCGTGCCGATCGTTGAACCGCTTGAAGTGGTCGACGTCCACGAGCGCGAGCGACAGCCAGCGGCCTGCGCGGCGGGTACGACGCCATTCTTCCTCGAGCGCGGTGTCGAACCGGCGCCGGTTCGCGACGCCGGTCAGCGGGTCGACTGAGGCGAGCTGCTCGAGCATGTCGCGCGATCGCTTCAGCTCGAGGTGCGTCCGCACTCTCGCCCGCACGACCGATGGATGAATCGGCTTGGTGATGTAGTCGACGGCGCCGGCGTCGAACCCCCGCGTCTCGTCGCGCCGCTCGTCGAGCGCCGTCACGAAGATGATGGGAATGTTCGCGGTGAGCGGACTGCTCTTCAGCACGCGGCAGATCTCGAAGCCGTCGAGCCCCGGCATGACGACGTCGAGCAGGATGAGATCGATGTCGCCGAGCGTCACGTGCTCCAGCACGTCGGTGCCCGTGGCGGCCCGCACGATCTCGCATTCACCCTCCAGCGCGTGCGAGATCAGCAGGATGTTCGCGGGCTCGTCGTCCGCCACCAGGACGCGCGGCAGCGCCGGAGAGCCTACTGCGTGCAAGATCCGGTAATCGGCCTGATCGATCGGACGCGGAACTCCGGAGGCGCGCCGGTCGCCTGCGCTGCGGCGGCATCGGTCGCGGCGGTCGCGGCGCGCGCCGGATCCATCGCGCCCGCCTGACCCGCGACGTTCGCCGACGGGTACAGGCCGCCCTTGATCTTCAGTCCGCGCGGCTGACCGCCGACGATCTGCACGCGGCGTCCGACGAAGTCGCGCACGTCGACGCCCGTCAGCCGGAAGATGCCCGTTTGGTCCGACAGCGTGTAGCCGCCCGTGGGCGTTTCACTCTTCTGAACGCAGCCGGTCAGCGTGACGGTCGACGGTTTCTTCAACGGCTCTTTTTTCTGCTGAGCCGCGACAGTGGCAGTGCTTGCGAGCACAAGCATGACGAGGATTGAAGCGCGCATATAAGACGCGATTGTAGCGCGAAGTCCGCCGTAGCTTCCCGGCACTCTCGAAAGCGAAGGCGGAAGGCTTCAGCCGGCCGACCGAAGCCTTCGCGTGACGTGGACGAGTTATCGCGCCGCCGGCTGAGTCGTCGGCGTCGCCGACTGCGGGAGCGCGAACGCGATGTACTCGCCCGAGTAATTGCCGCCGCTCACGGCGACGACGATGTACTGCCGGCCGTCGGGTCCCTTGTAGGTCATCGGCGATCCGCTCTGCGGTGCGGGCAGGAGCACGGCGCCGACCTCCTCGCCGGTCATCTTGTTGTACGCGCGCAGCATCGCACCGCGCGGCCGTCCCGGAGGCGAGGTCACCTGCGGATCGCCGGTGATCACCAGCGTCTTCGTGACGACGACGCCTGTGCTGCCGTTCATTCCCGTCTTCGGGATGTTCAGGCCGGCGAGTGCCGGGTTGTTGCGCACGTTATCGGGTGTGTCGCCGTGCGGCACGCTCCATTTCAGGTCGCCCTTGTCGAGATCGATCGCCGAGACGACGCCATATGGCGGCTTCGCGATCGGTAGACCCTGAATCTGCAGACCGCCGCCTCCGCCGGCCGGTGGAGGGGGCGCCGCACCGGGCGTCGCTGCCGCAGCCTGCTGCTGACCACCTCGTCCGCCGCGGCCGCCGCGTCCTCCGCCCGCTGCAGCGCCAGCCTCGGCAGTCCCGCGGCCGCCGCGCTGCGGTGCGTCCGCCGCGCTGCCGAATCCCGGTCCTTCGGCGACGCGGAACTCGGTGCCCTCGCGTCCCGAGACGTAGTTGATGTCCGAGAATCCGGCCGGCGGCTTGCGCACCGACAGGCCCGCCACCGACGATTGCGACGCGACGGCGTACGCGATGTGCGTTTCCGGATCGAGACCGCCGCCCGGCCAGTTCGTGCCGCCGCCGGCATTGCCGACGTTGATCGCCCCGAGCAGGCCGTTCGGGTCGCCGACGAGCGGAGGATTGAACATGCCGGCCACGCGATACCGCTTCAACGCCTCGAGCGCCTGCGCCCGCATCTCCGGTTTGAAGTCGATCAGGTCGTCCGGCACCTTCAGATAGTTGCGTGCGTATGCCGCCGGCTTTGTCGGGAATGGCTGCGTCGGCGACGTCTTCTCGCCCGGCACATCGGACTGCTGCACCGGCCGCTCTTCGATCGGCCACACCGGTTTGCCGGTGATGCGATCGAAGACGTACATGAACGCTTCCTTGCTCGGCATGGCGACGGCTTTGATCGGTTTGCCGTCCACGTTGATGTCGACGAGCATCGCCGCCGACGAGAGGTCGTAGTCCCAGATCGGGTGATGCACGATCTGGAAGTGCCACTTGCGCTGACCGGTCCTCAGGTCGACGCACACCAGGCTCTCGCCGAACAGATTGTTCCCGGGACGATGACCGCCGTAGTAATCCGACGTCGGCGATTCGACCGGCAGATAGACGAGGCCCGCCTCCTCGTCGACGGTGATTTGCGTCCACACGCCGGTGTTGCCGTTGATCGCCCACGATTCGTTTTCCCACGTGTCGTTGCCGAACTCGCCCGGCCGCGGAATCGTGTGGAACGTCCACAGCAGCTTGCCGCTCTTCACGTCGAATGCACGCACCAGGCCTTTGGTGTTGTTGTGCGTGACAACCGTCATGCCTTCCTTGAACGACGATCCGACGATGACGACGTCCTTCACGACCGTTGGCGTCGAATGCAGGCCAATCTCGCCGACTTCCAAATCGATCTGCTGTCCCTTGCCGACGACCGCGCCCTGCTTCAGATCGACGACGCCGTTGTTGCCGAACGACGGCACCATCGCGCCGTTCTTCGCATTGAGCGCGACGAGGCGATAGCCGGTGGTGACGTAGAGGATCCGCTCGTCGCCCTTGCCGTCCGTCCAGTACGACACGCCGCGGCCCGACAGCTGCCTCGGCGCGATCGCCGCGCGGTTGCCCTCGCGGTAACTGTGCGCCCAGATCAACTCGCCCGTCTTGCCATCGAGCGCCACGACCGATCGGCGCGTGCCCGCGGTCGTGTACAGCACGCCGTTGATCGCGAGCGGCGTCCCTTCGAGTTTGTACTCCGGGCGTGTGCCGAGGTTGTCGGTCTTGAACCGCCAGGCGACCTCGAGCTTGTTGAAGTTCTCGGCGTTGATTTGATCGAGCGGGGAGTACTTCGTGCCGCGCACGTCGGCGGTGTAGTGCGTCCAGTCGCCTTTTCTCGCGCTCGGCTGCCCCGGTGTTTGAGCGCCGATGAGAACGCTCGCGACGACGATGGCCGAAATGGACAGCGGCACGGAGCGTCTCA
The DNA here is from genome assembly GCA_036004865.1 of Vicinamibacterales bacterium. GTDB lineage: Bacteria > Acidobacteriota > Vicinamibacteria > Vicinamibacterales > CAVVIG01 > QHWF01. The sequence continues at coordinate 10,217 of DASYQZ010000174.1, read as the reverse complement.
TCGGTGTGGCCTTTCCGGAGGTGTCAGACGTGTCAGACGTGTCAGACACCTCCCCTTCCCCGTACACCTATTGCTGATTCGTGGGTCGCAGCGCCGTCGCCGGCAGGCTGTAGGCGATGTATTCGCCCGAGTAGTTGCCGCCGCTCACGGCGACCACGATGTACTGTTTACCGTCGACCATATAAGTCATCGGCGAGCCGCTCTGTGCGGCCGGCATGAACACCGCGCCGACTTCCTTGCCCGTCTGCTTGTCGTACGCGCGCAGCATCCCACCGCGAGGATGATCGGGCGTCGTCGTCACCAGCGGATCGCCGGCGACCACGAGCGTCTTGGTCACAACGATCCCGACGTTGCCCTGCTGTCCCGTCTTGGGCACGGTGACGCCTTTCAGCGACGGGTGATTGCGGACGCCGTCGGGCGTGTCGCCGTGCGGCACCGACCACATCAGATCGCCTTTGTCCATGTTGATCGCGACCATGAGGCCGTAGGGCGGCTTGACGATGTTCAATCCCTGCACGGTTGCGCCGAACGGGCCGCCGCCGGCGCCGCCGCGTCCGCCCCCTGCCGCAGCCGCACCGCCGGCCGGCGGTGTGGCGGGCGGAGCCGGAGCCGGAGGTGGCGTCGCGCCGCGCGCCGGACTTTGCTGCCTGGGCGCATCCGCCGCTTCGCCTTCGCCGCCGCCGACGATCGGCCGGAAGGTCTGTCCGGCGGTGCCCATCACATAGTCGAGATCCGAGAACTCCTTCGGCGGCGCGACGAGACCGAGCGGCGCGATGCAGGAGTTGCACGCATGCGTGAAGAAAACGTGCATCTCGGGGTCGTACGCGGAGCCCGGCCAGTTGACGCCGCCGCTGAGCGTGCCGGCGGTCAGCGCGGCCAGCGGTCCCTCCGCCTTGCTGACGAGCGGCGGGAGATAGACCGGACCGAGGCGATAGCGCTTCGAGACCTCGAGCGCCTGCGCTTTGATCTCGGGCGTGAAGTCGACGAGATCGCCTTCGAGCACGCCGTTGCGCGAGTAGGCGGGCGGTTTGGTCGGGAACGGCTGCGTCGGGCTCGTCTTCTCGCCCGGCACGTCGGTCTGCGGGACCGGACGTTCTTCGATCGGCCAGACCGGTTTGCCGGTGACGCGATCGAACACGTACAGCATCCCCTGCTTGGTCGCCTGCGCGACCGCCTTCACCGGTCTGCCGTCGACGACGAGATCCATCAGCAGCGGCGCGGCCGGCATGTCGAGGTCCCAGATCGGGTGATGCACGATCTGGAAGTACCACTTGCGCTGACCGGTTTTCAGATCGAGGCAGACGATGCTGTCGCCGAACAGATTGTTTCCGGGTCGATGGCCGCCGTACAAATCCGACGTCGGATCTTCCACCGGCAAATAGACGAGGCCGAGCTCCTCGTCGACGGTGATCTGCGACCACACGCCGGTGTTGCCGTTGATCGCCCACGATTCTTTTTCCCACGTGTCGTTGCCGAACTCGCCGGGACGCGGAATCGTGTTGAACGTCCAGAGCAGCTTGCCGTTCCGCACGTCCCACGCACGCACGAGACCTTTGGTGTTGTTGTGCGACTTCACCGTCAGCCCTTCGCGGAACGACGACCCGACGATGACGACGTCCTTCGCGACCGTCGGCGTCGAGTGGAGGCCGATCTCGCCGGTCTCGAGATTGATCTGCTCGCCCTTGCCGATGAGGGCGCCGACCTTCATGTCGACGACGCCGTCTTTGCCAAACCCCTGCACGGGCGTGCCGGTCTTCGCGTTGAGCGCGACGAGGCGATAGCCGGTCGTCACGTAGAGGACACGCTCGTCGCCCCTGCCGTCGGTCCAGTACGAGAGGCCTCGTCCCGAAAGCTGGCGCGGCGCGTTCACGGCGCGCGCGCCTTCGCGTTCCGCGTGCACCCAGATCAGCTCACCGGTCCTGGCGTCGAGCGCGACGACCGATCGACGCGTGCCGCCGGTGGCGTAGATGACGCCCTTCACCATCAGCGGTGTGCCTTCCAGCTTGAACTCGGGGCGCGTGCCGAGGTTGTCGGTCTTGAAGCGCCAGGCGACTTCGAGCTGATTGAAATTCGTGGCATTGATCTGATCGAGCGGCGAGTAGCGCGAGCCCCGGACGTCGGCGGTGTAGTGCGTCCACTCGCCGTTTTTCGTGCTCGGCAGACCGCTCTGGCCTGACAGCGGCGACGTCGCCGCGATGAGCGCGCACGCCGCGACGAGCGAGAGCGGGCGCCACGCGGATTGACCGACTCTGCGTGTCATTCGTGTGCTCCAGTGAGGAAAAGTAACGAGGCTTCGCCTCAAACCGCCGCGTGAAGAGCGCTGAGGCGGGACCGCGAAGCTTCGTTACTAGATCCGCGGCCGCGTAGGCGGCCGCGGCTAAGACAGCTTCTAAAGCCGAGAACTTGCCGCGGTTCGCACGGACACCGGCTTTAGAAGGTGTCTGGCGGTGACCAATATATATCGGTGGCGGGCGCGTCAGCGCGAAATCGGCCTCGAGAACGTGACGTAACCGCCCAGCACGGGCGGCATCGGCCGGCCCGCGAGCGCGGTCGTCACCTCGGCGGCGGCGGCGGCGCTGAAGTCGGCGAGCGGACGCATGAACACGCCTTCGAGCACCGCCATCGGGACGCCGTCGCGATAGACGAGGCGGTTGCCCGCCGCCGCGCGCACGCGCTCGCCGCTGGTGACGATGCCGACGAGGTTGAGCGGATCGGCGGCGGAGACGGCGACGCATCGGCCGTCGGCCGCGGTGCGCCGCGTTTCGCGCAGGCGCTCGACGGCGTCGGGTAGTGCGAACTGTTCGCCGGACACGCCGGTCACGAATCGCCCGCCGCGGATCTCGCCGCGTGCCTCGAGCCGGCGATACACGCGCGCGAGCTCGCGCCACGGCGGCGCATTGGCTTCACGCGTGAGCAGGCGCCGGAAGATGACGCCGTATCGCCGCAGCAAGGCCCGGCTTTGTTGTTCGATGACACCGTCGTGATCGGGCGTGGCTCCGCTGATGGCGGACCAGCGGCCTGCGCCGTGATGGCGCAGCGCTTTCGGTCCGCCGTTCGGATCCACGATGGCACGCAGGCCGGCGAATCCATCCGACGTGACCAGTCCGGCCGAGACGAGATCGCCGATCGCGTCGCGAACGGCCGCCTCGTCCATGCCGCACGCTGCGACGAGCTCGTGAAAGAACAATGCGCCGCGCTGACGAAGCGTATCGAGGATTGGTGAGCGACAATCGCTCGCCGCTCTCGCGGCCGCCCACGCGTCGGCGTGCTCGCGGAGAAACAACGCGATCGGCGTGGCGCCGACGATGTCGGTCCGTTCAGTAGCCCAATCTCCCGCTTTTGGTGAAGAAGTCAGCCGTGCCCAGCCGACTTCGCCGGTGAGGCACAGCATGTCGAGCATCGACGGGTCGTAGCGATCCATCCGTGCCGGCAGCACCGATTGCTCCCACGCACTGGCGGCGAGCTCGAAGCCGTCGAGGACGCCGACGATCGTGCGAAGGCCCTCGACGCCGGTGAGCCGCGTCGTGGGATCCACGTGCTGCCACGCGAAGAGGTATCGCATGAAATCCGCGGGCGACACCGGCTCGATCTCCGCGCGCAGCCGGTTGAGCGTGTAGCGATGAATCCGCGCGAGGAGCCGGCGGTCGCACCATTGAAGCTCCGCGTCTCCGGTTCCCGCCTCGAACTGGCCTCGAAGGACGGCGCCTTCGGATTCGAGCGTCAGCAGCGCGCTGTCGGCGTCCGCCCCGGCGATCGAGAGCGGCGCGGCGAGCTCGCGCGCAGTGGTGGGACCGATGATGGTCAGCCGGCCGCGCAACAGTTCGACGATCGCTTCGTCCCGCGCCCACGTGCGGGCGGTACGCGAGGCCGGCGCCTCGATTCGAGGCTCGAGCGCCGCATCAGGATGGATCGCGAGGAGCTCCGGCAACCTTTCCGCGGCGACGTAGGGGCCGACCCACGTGTCGGCCCGGGGCGGACATGCGGGTCCGCCCCTACACGTAAATCTCGTGACCCGGTTTGCAACGATCAACTGTTCGAACAGCTCGTGTGGGATGGCGCCCGCGTCGTCCTCGGTGAGGAATCCAGCCGTCAGCAACACATCGTGCAGTTCGTCGGCGTCACGCGGATCGGGTCGCGTCTCGTCGCGGACGCGCTCGATCGCCGTTTGATCCAGCGCGCCGAGCGCGCCGCCAGACGCAGGATCGGTCGCGCGCCGGGCCATGACCGCGTGCGCCCGCCGCTCTTCGAGCGGCGCATCGTCCAGGAAGGCATACGGCCGTGCGTTGAGAATTTCGTGCGCGAGCGGCGACGGCTCCGGCGTGTCGCGCGAGACGAGCGTGAGCTCGCCGCGATGGATGCGCGACAGGACGTCGATCAGCTGATTGAAATCCATCGCTTCTTCGAGGCAGTCGCGCACGGTCTGATTGACGAGCGGATGATCCGGAATCTCGCGGTCGCCGGGAATGTTTTCGAGACACGCGGCCGCGTCGGGAAAGACGGCGGCCATCAGATCGTCGGCGAGCATCCGTTGAAGCTGCGGCGGAACCTTCTTGCCGCCGCGATTGCGCGGCACCGCGAGCGAGATCGTCGTGTTCCACCGCCACCGCGTCTGGAACACCGGCGCGTCGAGAAACGCCTGAACCAGGATGTCCTTCACGGTCGCGGGATGCAGATAGCGGAAGACGTCGGACAGCGGAAACGAGTGCTGCGGTCCGAGCGAGAGCAGCAGGGCGTCCTCGGTGGCCGCGGCCTGCAGCTCGAAGTTGAACTGACGGCAGAACCGCTTCCGCAGCGCGAGGCACCAGGCCTTGTTGACGCGGCTGCCGAAGGGCGCGTGCAGCACGAGCTGCATGCCGCCGGATTCGTCGAAGAAGCGCTCGAGGACGAGCGTCTCCTGCGTCGGAATCACGCCGAGCATCGCGCGCGCGTCCTCGAGGTACGCGACGATCTGTTCGGCGCCCGCGATCGGGACGCCGGTTTCGGCGACCAGCCAGCCGGTCACGTTTTGTGGCGTGGTCTGCTCGAAGTCTTTCCTCAGATCGCTGACGGCGCGCGACAGTTCGTCGCTGCGCGCAGGCGCCTCGCCGAGCCAGAAGGGGAGTGTCGGGGGCGCGCCCTTCGCATCTGCCACGCGCACGATGCCGGGGCCGACCTTCAGGATCTGCCACGACGCGTTGCCGAGCTGAAAGATGTCGCCCGCGGTGCTCTCGATCGCGAAGTCCTCGTTGACCGTGCCGATGAACGTGTCCTCGGGATCGAGCACGACGCGGTAGTCGGCGACCTCGGGGATCGCGCCGCCGGACGTGATCGCGAGCAGCCGTGCGCTGCGTCGCCCGCGGACGCGTCCGTTGACCTCGTCGCGGTGCACGAGCGCCGAGCGGCGGCCGCGCCTCGTCGCGAAGCCGTCCGCGGTCATCTTCAGCACGGCGTCGAAATCCGATCGCGCGAGATCTCGATACGGCCACGCGCGGCGGACGAGCGCGAAGAGATCGTCTTCGGCGTATTCGAGTGCCGCCGCCTCGGCGACCGCCTGCTGCGCCAGCACGTCGAGCGGCGCGTCGTGCGAGACGATGCGATCGAGCTCGCCCTGACGGACCGAGCGGAGCAGGGCGGCGCACTCGACCAGATCGTCACGCGAGACGGGGAAGAGGCGTCCCTTGGGCAGCCCGGCGATCGTGTGCCCGGATCGTCCGACGCGCTGCAGCAGCGTGGCAATCCGGTGCGGCGATCCAATCTGGCAGACGAGATCGACGTGTCCGATGTCGATTCCCAGCTCCAGCGACGCGGTGGCCACCAGCGCTTTGAGATGTCCGCTCTTCAACCGATGCTCGGCATCGAGCCGCCGCTCTTTCGACAGGCTGCCGTGATGCGCCGTCACCGCTTCATCGCCAAGCCGATCGCTCAGATGACGCGCGATCCGCTCGGTCATCCGCCGCGTGTTCGCGAACACGAGCGTTGTCTTGTGCTCCGAGATCAGGTGTGTCAGCCGGGCGTAGTACTCCTCCCACACTTCGTGCGACATCACCGCTTCGAGCGGCGATCCCGGGATCTCGACGCCGAGATCCATCGCGCGCCGGTGACCGTCGTCGACAATCACGCACTCGGCGTGCTCGGTCCCGACGAGGAACCGCGCGACTTCTTCGATTGGCTTCTGCGTCGCTGACAGACCGATGCGGACGAGCGGCGATTGCGCGATCGCCTGCAGCCGCTCGAGCGACAGCGCACGATGGGCGCCGCGCCGCGTGCCGATGACCGCGTGGATCTCGTCGACGATCACCGTCGTCGCGGTGCGCAGCATGTCGCGGCTGCGCTCGGCGGTGAGCAGCAGGTACAGCGATTCGGGCGTCGTCACCAGGATATGCGGCGGAGTGCGCAGCATCGCGGCGCGCTCGCGCCCGGTCGTGTCGCCCGTCCGCACGGCCGCGGTGATCCGCGGGGCCTCCAGGGCGGCGGCCTCCGCGAGCGCACGCATCCCGCGCCGCGGCTCGGCGAGATTCTTGTGGATGTCCGCGCTCAGCGCTTTCAGCGGCGAGACGTAGACAACGCGCACTTCGTCCGGCAGCGTCGCGCGCAGCCCTTCCTGAAAAAGATCGTCGAGCGCGGTGAGAAACGCCGCGAGCGTCTTGCCCGATCCGGTCGGCGCCGCAATCAGCGTGTGACGGCGCTCGCGGATTGCCGCCCAGCCTCGGCGTTGGGCCTCGGTCGGCTCGCCGAGCGTCTCGGTGAACCACTGCGCGGTGATGGGATGGAATTCTGACAGCGGCACGGGATGACGGATAGGGATTAGGGATTAGGGCTTAGTGATTAGATTTGCTCGATCATACCGCGATCGCCGGACTAAGGCTGCGGAGGCTTGTCACCCTTCGGCTTGATGTCGAGCTTCGGGTAGTACGGTTGTTCCTGCTTCTGGAACTTCTCCAGCCACTTCCTGCCGGCTTCCGACGGCGTGAAGCTCCACTCCTGGCGATGGTAATTCCAGTCGTCCGGATTCAGTTGCTGCGCGCGCGCGAAATACTTCGCCGCAAGCGTCGTGTGGCCGGTCTGCTGAAGCCACACGCCGAGCTTGAAGCTCGCCTCCGCTTCCATTTCCGCTGCGGATCGCGGCTTCACGCGCGCGGCGAACGCTTCGTCGGACAGCACGTACGGACTGCGATCGCCGTTCGCCACCCAGTCGCGCAGCGCGGCGACATACACCTCGCCCTCGGTGGTCAGCGATTTTCCGCCATACGTGCTGGTTCGGCTCGTCGTCCACGCGGGCTCCGCCGGTCGGACCACCCGGCCGCTCTCATCGATCCAGACGCCCATCGGCACGTTGATGAGCTGAAACACGGAGCTCACCGTGTGCTTGACGTCGACGAGCGTGGTGTAAGTCGCCCTGGCTTCGTCGTACCACTTGCCGGCCGCGGCCTCGCCGCCGGTGTCCTCCGCGGCGGCGACGATCTCGAAATTCTTGTCCTTCAGCTCTTCGTAAATTTTCTGCCAGCCTGGCAGATCGAGCCGGCACCCTCACCAGGAAGCCCAGGTGATCACCAGCACTTTCTTGCCGCGGACGCTTGAAAGACGAACCGCGCGTCCCGCGCGATCGGGAACGGTGAAGTCGGGCGCGATGCGCGACTCGAGGAATCCCCCGCGCAGCATCGGGATCTCGCCGAAGCTCCAGACGCGCGCGTCCACATCGGCGACGACGGATTGCCCAATCTTGCGCGCGAATGCACTGAGGTTGAAGTCTTCGCCGCGCATCATGCCTTTCGGAATGGGCACGCAGATGTCGGCGCGGCACGCGCCCTGCGGCTTCACTTCGAAGTCGTTGACGCGCGGCAGATCGGCTTTACGAATCCACAGCGCATCGTTCTTGTTGCCGGGATCGCGGCCGAGCTTTGCCAGCGGCACGGCGCGATCGTCATACAAAACTGTCGCGGCGGGCGACGCCGCGTCGCGGCCCGAGCCGTCAAACGCCGCGATCGCCGTCGGCGTCAACGACGCGCGCCAATCATGTGCAGAAACGCTCGCCTCTTCGTGATGCCCGCCACTATACTCCTGTCGCAGATCCCCATGGTGGCTCCCATTCTCATCATCGACGACGACCCGAACCTGCAGCGCCTGATGACGAAATTCCTGAAGCTCGAAGGCTTTTCGTCCATTCCGGCCGCGAACGGACGCGAGGCCCTCGAATATCTGCGCGCCGGCGGCAGCGCGAGCGTCATCCTCCTCGATTTGCGGATGCCGGTGATGGATGGATGGGCGTTTCGCAAGGAGCAGCAGAGCGATCCGGGGCTCGCCGAGATTCCCGTCGTCGTGCTGACCGGTATCGAAGGCGAGCACATGCTCGAGCTCGACGTGGCTGCTGCGTTTCACAAGCCGGTCAGCTTTATTGAAATCGTCGGCGTCGTCCGCCGTCTCTGCCACGAAGAGTCGTAAGCGAGGATTCACCATGAATCTGAAGCACGCGTTTGCAGCCGCGCTGTGTTGCGCGCTCGCGATCGGAGTGTGGGCGCAGCAGCCCGTCTCGTATGACGTCGTCATTCGCGGCGGCCGCATCGTCGATGGCACCGGCAATCCGTGGACTGTCGGCGACGTGGGCCTGAGAGGCGGCCGCATCGCGGCAGTCGGACGCCTGTCGAACCTCCCGAGCGCGACGGCACCCCGCGTCATCGACGCGGCCGGACTCATCGTCGCGCCCGGGTTCATCGATCTTCATACACATTCCGACACGTCGCTCCTTGCCGATCCGCACGCACAGAGCAAAGTGCGCCAGGGCGTCACAGTGGACGTGCTTGGCGAGAGCACGTCGGTCGCACCCCGCGACGGACTGCCCAACGAGGGCGCGAATGACGGCGGTGTCACCGCCGCGGGCGCCGTCACGCAGGACTGGACCACGTTCACCGGCTACTTCAAACGCCTCGAGCGCGAGCGCATTTCGATGAACGTCATCTCGCACGTGTCGGCGACGCAGGTCCGTCGCGTCGTGATGGGCTACGACGCGCGCGCCGCGACGCCGGCGGAAGTCGATCGGATGAAGAGACTGGTCGCGCGCTCGATGGAAGAAGGCGCGTGGGGACTCGTCACGCGCTACGAGAGCGGCGGGCCGGAGCATCCCGAGGAGATCATCGCGATGGCGAAGGTCGCCGCGTCGTACGGCGGGAACTACACGTCGCACATCGGCAGCGAAGGCTTCGAGCAGGACAAGGAGATCCGCTTCGCGATTCGCGTCGCCGAGGAAGCGAAGATTCCGGTCCACATCTTCCATCTCAAGATTCGCGCGAAGGACAATTGGGGCACCGTCGGCAAGTACCTCAGGATGATCGAGGATGCGCGCGCGCGAGGACTCGACATCACGGCGAATCAGTATCCCTACACCGCGATGAATCACGGGTGGAGTGCATTCTTTCCCGTCTGGGCGCGCGAAGGCGGCCCCGCGAAGTTCGCCGAGCGGCTGAAGGATCCCGCGATCAGGGAACGGATCAAGCACGACAAGGACTTCATCACCTGGGCCAAGGAACACGGCTGGTGGGAAGGCATCGTGATGGGACGCGCCGGCAGCGACAAGAACCGCAAGTACGAAGGGATGCGGATCTCCGAGATGGCGAAGGCGCGCGGCGACGCCGATCCGGCCGACACCTGCCTCACGCTGATGGCCGAAGACGGCGGCCGCATCAGCGGGATGTTTCACACGATGTCCGAAGACGATGTGCGGCTGGTGATGAAGCAGCCGTGGGTGGCGATCGCCAGCGACGGATCGGCGATCAATCTCGACGCGCCCGGCGTGCCGCATCCGCGCAACTACAGCACCAACGTCCGCGTGCTCGGCCACTACGTGCGCGACGAGCGCGTGCTGACGCTGGACGACGCCGTCCGCAAGATGACGTCGCTCCCCGCGCAGATTCTCGGCCTGCGCGATCGCGGTCAGCTTCACGAAGGCTTTGCCGCCGACATCGTCGTGTTCGATCCGGCGAAGGTCGCCGAGACGAATTCGTTCGAGAAGCCGAAATCGTACGCGACCGGCGTGCGATACGTGCTCGTGAACGGCGTTCTCGTCATCGACAAAGGCGAGCATACCGGCGCGAAGCCCGGCATCGCGATCCTCGGGCCCGGCGTGAAGGTCCGCGCCGCCTCGTCATCAGCGGCGCGTTGACGCAACAACTCCGGCGCACGCTTTCCCTCCGCGACCTGATCTTCATTGGTGTCGGCACGGTCATCGGGTCCGGCATCTGGCTCAC
>DASYQZ010000173.1:0-15223 GCA_036004865.1 Vicinamibacterales bacterium | reverse complement strand
AGAGTGAGAATCGGCAGAGCGAAACGCAACATCTCAGTCCTCCTTCTTGAAGGCGTGGGCTGATTCCCACGCCTGACGCGCTCGCACGTAGTGCGGCGCGCATCCGATGTGAGGACTCTGGTCTCGCCAATCAGTTTACGTACAGGAGGTCGAGCCCTACGCGACCGAACGGACCGACCAGAGTCGTCCAGCCCATGCGCAAGGAGCGGACCGATCGCGCGCGATCGCGCGCGCGACGCTAAACGATTCTCAGGATGGAGCTACTCGATGTGGTTGTGGCACCGCGCGCGTTCAGCGCCGTCGCGCTCGTCGAAAAATGACGCCGGCAGTTGCGCTGTGGATGCGTGCGTCGTGAAAGAGATCGGATCCGCGTGAACTGAAGTTACCGAGATCGAGCGAGCGCATCGAGCCTGCGCTGCGCCGCGTCTGACACGGTGCGATCGGTCGTCACCGCGGCGAGCTCGGTCAGGAGCTTCCTGGCGTCCGCGACGTGGCCGCGGAGGATGCTGATGTCCGCCCAACGCAGTCGATACTCGAGACGACCCGGCGCGAGCTCGATCGCATGATTGATCGCCTCTTCGGCCGCCGGAAGCTGGTCGTCGTCCAGCATGTTTGCGTACGCGAGCCACGACCAAGCTTCGGACGCGTACGGATTGATCGTCGTCGCCGCGCGCAAGGCCGTCTGGCTGTGCGCGAGCGCCGTGGCGTCGGCGACAAGGCCGTCGACCTGCGCCGCCTCGCGCAGCAGCGACGCGCCGTACGCGTACTGCGTCATGAAGTCGTCCGGGGCAATCGCCACCGCGCGTTCCAGCGCGGGCCACGATTCGCTGATCCGGCCTTCGTCGATTCGGAGCAGCCCCAGCGCGAGATGCGTGATGGCGGCCTCGGAGTCCTGCCGGAGCGCCGCTTCAATGCGAACCGCGGCCTCGCGCTTCCTTCGGATGCGCCGCTGCAGGTCGCCGAGCCACGCGTCCGCCTCACCCGCCGACAAGGCGCGGCCTTGATCGCTGACGTCCACCCGCACGCGTTCCGCCAGGTTGAAGGTCCGCCAGCGGAACGTCGGATGCGCGACGTACCGCTTCAACTGCTCGTCGAACTTCTGCGGCGACATCCCGAACGCGTCGAAAAACGCATCGCCCGGGCGCCGGCCGCCCGCGATGTCGGCGACGTATCGGTTGATCGAGGCGGGTCCGTCGGGCACTTCGACCATCAAGTAGTGAATCAGCGCCCAGGACTCGGCATAGAAGATCGAGCGCCGCACCGCTTCGTCGTACAGCTCCGATCCGGCATCGATCGCGATCAGGTCGGAGATCGGCATATATCGCTCGCGCAGCAGTCGGACGTGCGAAACGATCGGACGTCCGACGTCGACGCTCACGACGTTTCCCGCCATCGTGAACGTGCTGTAGTACTCGGCCAGCCCTTCGTTCAACCACACCGGCACGGATCGTACGGCGTTGCGGACCAGCAGATGCGTGTATTCGTGAAAGACCACCGGCAGGCTCTCGTCGAACCCCTCGAGCGACAGCGCGATGTAGTTGACGTCGGCGTCGCGGTGGAAAAAGCCGCCGAGCGGCGCAGCCTTGCCGTTGCGCGTCAGCGGGAGAAACGGCTGCATCGCCTTGCGCGTGCCGAAGACGAAGACGACAGTGGGTACGGGCAGCGGGCGCTCGGCATTCGGAATCAGACCGCTGATCCCGGCGCGGAACCGCTCGAGCCGTTCCGCGATGTCGCGCAGCGTCGCCGCCGGCTGATCGCCGACGACCGTCATGTCCTGCCCGCGGACCATGGTCCATCGGCCGTCCGCCGCCGAAGCGTCGGCGCACACGAGCGCGAGCGCCAGTGCAAAACCCGGGAGCAGTCGCATGAAAGAGAGGTCTATTGTGGCACAGGCGGTCGGGGTTTTCGGGCGACCTGAAATCAGCGGCTCGCGGGAGCGCCGCTCTCAGCGCGACACCAATCGAGCGTGTGCTGCAGCCCTTCCTCGAGCGGAACGATCGGCGTGTACCCGAGCAGTGTCTTCGCCTTCGTGATGTCCGCCTGCGAGTCTCTGACGTCGCCCGCGCGCCCTTCCTTGTAGATCGCCTGAAGGTTCGTTCCGACGATCTTGTTCATCACGCGCAGCAGCTCGTTCAGCGAGATGCGAGTCCCGCACGCGACGTTGATTGCTTCTCCGGCCGCGCGAGGCGCCTCGCAGGCGCGCAGCACGCCGTCGACGACGTTCGCGACGTAGGTGAAGTCGCGCGTCTGCTCGCCGTCGCCGTAAATGATCGGCTGCCGCCCCTCGATGAGCGCCGTCGAGAACAGCGAGATCACGCCGGAATACGGCGAGCCCGGATCCTGCCGCGGGCCGAAGACGTTGAAGTAGCGGATGACGACGGTTTCGAAACTGTACAGACGCGTAAACATCTGACAGTACTGCGTGCCGACGACTTTCTGCAGCGCGTAGGGCGACAACGGGCTCGGCGGCATGTCCTCGCGCTTGGGGAGCGTCGGTGTGTCGCCGTACTCGGACGACGATCCGGCGAACACGAGCCGCTTGACACCCGCATCGCGCGCCGCGACCAGCACGTTGAGCGTCGCGTCGATGTTGGCGCGGTTCGACGTGATGGGATCTTTCACCGATCGCGGCACCGACGGAATGGCCGCCTGATGAAGCACGTAGTCCATGCCCGCGACCGCCCGCTTCGCGACGCTCGCGTCGGCGAGGTCGCCTTCCTGGAACTCCACGCCCGGCAAGTGCTCGAGATTCCGTCGTTTGCCGGTGGCAAGGTTGTCGACAACCCGGACGGTGTGCTTGCGGCGGACGAGTTCCTCCGCGAGATGGGATCCGATGAAGCCCGCGCCGCCGGTGACAAGGTAAGACGCCATAGTTGTCGAGGTCGGGTGCAAAGGCTGAGCCGTGTCACGAGTCAGGCTTTCGGGGCCGACACATGGGCCGGCCCCTACGGTGACGGTCCTCGTAGGGGCGGACCCGCGTGTCCGCCCCATTAGTGCGTGAACCCAGACCGCGAGATGCCGGGGACGAGTCTCAACGCGTTCTGATTGTAGAGCTTGCGCAGAACCTGGTCGGGCAAGCCGATGCCGTACAGCTTCCAGAACGCGTGATAGTCGCGGTAGTAGTCGAAGTACTCGTCGTTGGTCTCGAAGACGCGCCAGTAATAAGGGTACTCGTCGGGCTGATAGCTGTCCTTGCCGAAGAGAATCCGGTCCTGATACTTGATGAAGAACTCGTGCGCCGCGCGGGGTTGACGGCCGAAGTCGTAGAGGACCGCGGCGACGTCGAAGAAGACGTTCGGATTCTCGTCGAGCAGCTTTCCCGCACGCGCGAGGTCGTTACCGTGCCACCCGAAATGCGCGAGGATGTACTTCGTGTTCGGGTGCTTCTTGATCATGTTGTTGCGCTCGGCCGTCAACTGCTCGAAGCGCACGCCTTCCTGATGCCGGCGATCGGGATACAGCGACAGCTCCAGCCACCGTTCGTTGTTGTAGTCGAGCGGATCGAAGAACGCCTGCGGCTCGGCGACGTGAATCAGCACGGGCACGTTGAGCCGCGCGCACGTTTCCCAAATCGGATCCAGCTCGGCATCGTCGACGCGCAGACGGCTGCCGTCCGCTTTCCGTTCGAACATGCCGAGGTCCTTGAACACCTTGAGACCCATCGCGCCGGCCTTGATGTCCTGTTCCAGTTGCTTCGCCGCTCTCGCGCCCGATCCCGGTCCGATGTTGCTGAAGTCGACGTTGGCGAACAGCACCATGCGGTCCTTGTAGCTGCTGTTCCTGATCGCCTCTACGCCCTGTTTCAAGCGATTGCCCGACGAGCCGCTGAGGTTCACGAGTAACCGCAGATTGTTCGCGTCCATCCCTTGAACGACGCGGCCGAACTCGCCATTCGAGATCGGCGTCGACTGGTGGCTGTGTATGTCGATGACCGGAAACTTCGCGCGCGCGACAGGATGCTGCGGCACGACCAGCGTCGACTTCGGTTTGTACTCGCGGATCGTCGGCGGCTTGAACTCCGGCTCTCGCCCCTGCGCGGGACGCGGCCGAAGTTGTCCGGGCGGCTGCTGTCCCGCTTCGCGGCCTGAATTCGACGCCGCTTCGGCGGGACCACGCCAGAGCCCGCCAATGCTGTCAAAGCGGGCGACGGCGGGAGCGCCGACACTCACGGCCGCCAGCAGAACGAGGATGAGCTTCTTCATAGAAAAGGTCGCAGCGAGCCGTAAGCCGAATTCTGTCCCCGCCTTTCAGCGGATGACGATCATTCCTCTAGCTCCGTCATCGCTGACGGAATCAAGCGACCGACCCGGAAGCTCGGACGGGCCGTCCGTCTCACGCCGGCGCATCGAGCGCCGACGCCTGCGCTTCCCTATTTGGTCTTGCTCCGTGCGGGGTTTTGCCTGCCACCCGTGTTACCACGGGCGCGGTGCGCTCTTACCGCACCTTTTCACCCTTACTCGCCTACGCGCCTTGCGGCGCTTCGGCGGAGCGGTATGTTTTCTGTGCCACTGTCCTTCAGGTTGCCCTGACCGGGCGTTACCCGGCGCACTGCCCTGCGGAGTTCGGACTTTCCTCTCGCCTCCGCCGTTCGGCTTCGGCGTAGCAAGCCCATGAAGGCTTGCCTCGCCGTAGCGCGCAGCGCGAAGGCGGGCGATCGTCTGGCTCGCTGCGACCGTTTATTGTACATCGGGGATTCACCGAACCGGCGCGCCGCCGGCGGCGTCTTGCCTTTGAACGTCGGCTGATGCAGCGATGCACGAATACACGGACCGGTTGCCAGGCAGCGTCGCTGCGGTGAACGCCGAGCTCGAGCGGGAATTCGAGGCGCGGCTGATCGAGTCCTCCACCCTCGCGTTCCGCATCGCGTTCAGCGTGCTGCGCCATCGACAGGATGCGGAAGAGGTCGCGCAGGAAGCATTCGTGAAAGCCTACAGGCGCTTCACGCAATTGCGCGATCGCGATCGGTTCCGCGCGTGGCTGGTGCGAATGACGTGGCGTCTCGCCATCGATCGCCAGCGGAACGATCGACGGCGCGCCGTCCGCGAACAGCATCACGAGATCGCGCCAGCGCCGACCGCCGTCGACGACGTCCTCGCGCGCGAGCGCGCCGATCAGTTGTGGCGCGCGATCGATGCGCTGCCCGACAAGCTGCGCATTGTAATCGTGCTGGCGAACATCGAAGGACACGATGTCGCCGGCGTCGCGCGGCTGCTCGCGCTGCCGCCGGGCACCGTGAAGTCGAGGCTGTTCCTCGCGCGTCAACGGCTGAAGGAGCAACTGCAATGGACCCTCAAGGGCACGACGCGATGACCGACGCCGCCCTCGACGGCGAAATCCGCCGGGCGCTCGCCGTGAATCCGTCGCCGGAGTTCCTGGCGCGCGTCCGCACACGGATCGCGAGCGAGCCTGACCCGGCAGCCCGACGACTGTCGTTGGTCCTCGTGGCCCTGGCGGTCGTGGCCGTCGCGATCGTCGCGATCGTTGCCATCTCACACCGACGGCCCGCGTGGACTGAGACGCCCGCACCGTTGACCGCGCGACCGTTCGTCGGCACAGCAGCACTGGTTTCACTGCCTCCTGCCAACGCGCGGACCTTCAGATCCATGAACGCGGGGCGGCCCCGCACCGGAGATCTGAAACCGGAGCCGGAAGTGCTGATCGCGGTTGATGAGGCCAAGGCGCTGCGTGCGCTGATTTCCGGCATTCGCGAGGGGCGTATCGTTCTGACGCCGGAGCTGAGGGCGGTGCCGGTCACGTCAGAGCCTCTCTCGGTCGACGAGATTGCTATTGAACCGATCGCCATCACGCCGATTGCGCCAGCCACCGGCGAAACAGGAGTACGATAGTGACAATTCATCTCAAGAGACTCGGAGCGATAATCGTCATCGGTCTTACGCTGGGCGCCGTGGCCCGCGCGCAGGAAAAGCCGGGGCCTCCAACACAGAAGTCACCGGCTATCGTGCCGCTCAAGGTGCAGGTCATCATCTCGCGCTATCAGGGCGAGAAAAAAGTCAGCAGCTTGCCATACACGTTGTCGGTGAACGCCAACGATCGAGGCAGCTCGAGTCTGAGGATGGGCGCCCAAGTGCCTATCGCGACCGCGATGATGCCTCTCGTCGACTCTGTCGGCAAGTCGTCGGTGCCGCAGTCGTTTCAGTACAAAGACGTCGGCACCAACATCGATTGCAGTGCGAGCTCGACCGACGACGGCCGATACAGGCTGGCGATCACGATCGAGGACAGCTCGATCATCACGGACGAGAAGGCGCAGCCGGGCCAGGTGAAGGGCAATCCGTCGTTCCGGTCGTTCCGGTCGACCGAGACGCTGCTGCTCAGGGATGGTCAGACGCTGCAGTTCACGAGCGCGACCGACAAAATCAGCGGCGACGTCGTGAAGGTCGACGTCACGCTGACAGTCATCAGGTGACAGTCTCAGCTTTCAGCCGTCGGTGTCCTGGCTGATCTGATACTGCTCGAGCTTCTTGTAGAGATTGCTGCGCGGCGTCCCGATGACTTCGGCGGTCTTCGAGATGTTCCAGCCATTCTCGCGTAGCTTGCCGACGAGGAACGCGCGCTCGGCGTTTTCTTTGAACTCCCGCAGCGTGCCGGCTTCAACCTGGCTCGCGCCGCCGCCGGCCTTCGAGGCGGCGAGCGCGGTGCCGGGCGAGGTCGTCGACGGCGATCGCATGCCTTCCGCCAAGTCGGGCAGATCGATCGTGTCGCCGCCGGTCATGATGATCATCCGCTCGACCGTGTTGCGCAGCTCGCGGATGTTCCCCTTCCACCGGTGGCGCTGCAGCGCCTCGAGCGCGGATTGCGTGATCCGCTTCGGCCGCACGTTGTTCTCGCGGCTGAAGTAATCCATGTAGTGGCGGATGAGAAGCGGGATGTCGTCCTGACGCTCGCGCAGCGGCGGCACGTGGATCGGAATCACCGCGAGGCGGAAGTACAGGTCTTCGCGGAAGTGCCCCTTCTCGATCTCTTCCTCGAGGTTCTTGTTGGTCGCCGCGATGACGCGGACGTCGACTTTGATCGTGCGTGCCGATCCGAGCCGCTCGACCTCGCCTTCCTGCAGCACGCGCAGGACCTTGGCCTGCGTCTTCGCGCTCATGTCGCCGACTTCGTCGAGGAAGATCGTGCCGCGGTCCGCCTGCTCGAATTTGCCGACCTGTTTCTCGGTCGCGCCGGTGAACGATCCCTTCTCGTGCCCGAAGAGCTCCGATTCGATCAGCTCCTCGGGAATGGCGGCGCAGTTGACCTGCACGAAGCGCTCGCGGCTGCGCAGGCTGTTGCGATGGATGGTGCGGGCGACCAGCTCCTTGCCGACGCCGCTCTCGCCCTGAATCAGGACCGTGGCGTTGGTCGGCGCCGCGCGGCCGATCGCCCCCATCACCTGCTTCAGCGCGAGGCTGTCGCCGATCATCTGGTGGCGGACTTCCACCGCCTTCTTCAGCGATCGGTTCTCGTCGCGGAGTTGACGCTGGTCGAGCGCGTTGCGGAGGCTGACCAGGACGCGCTCGCTCGCGAACGGTTTCTCGATGAAGTCGAACGCGCCTTTCTTGGTCGCCTCGACGGCGGTGCTGATCGTCCCGTGGCCTGAAATGACCACGATCGGCAGCGACTCGTTCATGTTGCGCAGCCGCTCGAGCACTTCGATGCCGTCCATGCCGGGCATCTTCACGTCGAGCAGCACCAGATCCGGACCTTCGCGCTCCGCGAGCGCGAGCCCTTCCTGACCCGTGGCGGCGCCGACAAACTCGTACCCCTCGTACTCGAGGGTCATCTTCAACGAGTCACGAATAGCCGACTCGTCATCGATGACCAGGATGCGTGATTTCGGCATGCAGATTAAGTCGCCGCGTAGACTAAGTCGTCGTGCAGATTACGTCGTCAACGTTTTTTCACTGGCGCTGGGGCCCCACAGGCACCCCAACGCGGCTGCCGCGTTGGGGACCCCGCCACATCGGCGAGAGCTGTCGCTGACACCGAGCCGCGGATTCCCATGTCCGCGGCTCGGCGCGCCACCCCAGCGCGGCTGCCGCGCTGGGGGCCCCGGCGCGCCACCCCAGCGCGGCTGCCGCGCTGGGGGCCCCGGTGTGGCCGCAGGCGCTGTTGCGGTCGATCAGCCTTCATTCAGCGATCTTCGACTCTCACGGTCTTCAACTGGCGCTGTTCTAAATCCGGAGAGTAGATGTAGAGCGTGAGGATGTCGCCGGGGTGGGCGGCGCGCGCGATGCGGCGGTACTCGGCGACCGACTCGATGCGCTGGCGGTTGATCTCGAGGAGCACCGTGCCGCGCTCGATGCCGCCGTCGAACGACGTGCTCATCGGCTCGACGCGCGTGATCAGCACGCCTTGCAGGGCCTTCGGCAGCTCCAGCCGATCTGCGGTCTGGCGATCGAGATCGCGCACGATGAGACCGAGCGCGATCAAATCGGGATCGCTCCTGAACCGGTCGCCGCTCGGCGCCGGTGACTCCGAGCGGTTGCCGGCCGTGTCGCGCGCCGGCCGCTCCGCGAGCTTCAGCGTGATGTTCTGCGCCCGGCCGTCGCGCATGATCCTCAGCCGCGCGGGCGACCCGGGCGTGCGCCCGGAGATCTCCCGAATCAGTTGATCGTCGCTGACAATCTCCGCGTCGTCGAGCGCGACGATGATGTCGTACGGCTGGAGTCCCGCGCGATCGCCGGGCGACCCGGCGGTGACGTCCTGGACGAGCGCGCCGCGGCTGACCGGTAGCTTGAGCGATCGCTCGAGATCTGGATCGACGTCGCGCAGCGCGACGCCGATATAGCCGCGGCTCACCCGGCCGCGCGCACGAAGCTGCGGCAGCACCGCCGTCGCGCCGTTGATCGGCACCGCGAATCCGATGCTGCTGGCGCGCGAGCTGATCGCGGCGTTGATGCCGATGACTTCGCCGCGCGAATTGATCAGCGGTCCGCCGCTGTTGCCGAAGTTGATCGCGGCGTCGGTCTGAATGTAGTTGTCGAGGCTTGCGTCGAAGAGCTTGCGTCCGAGAAAGCTGACGACGCCGACCGTGACGCTGTGCTCGTAGCCGAGCGGGTTGCCGATGGCGCAGACCCACTCGCCCATCCGGAGCGTCGAGGAATCGCCGAGCGGCGCGACCGGCAGTCCGGTCTGGCCGTCGACCTTGATCAGCGCGATGTCGGTGTCGGCGTCGGCGCCGATGACGCGCGCGCGCAGCGTCCGCCCGTCCGAGAGCTTGACCGTGATGCGCTCGGCGCGATCGATGACGTGATTGTTCGTGAGGATGCTGCCGTCGGCGTCGATGATGAACCCGCTGCCGGCGCCGCGATGCGGCGGCTCGGAGCGCGGACCGTCCGGCGTCTCCAGCGGATCGGGCGGCTCGATCATCGTCCGGCCGCGGCGCCGCGCCCGGTCGCGCCCGCGCGCCGTCGCGTCGATGTTCACGACGGCCGGGTTGATGCGTTCGACGACGTCGGCGAAGTTGACCAGGCCGTTGAGCGCCGCGTTCGTGTGCGCACTGGATCGGCTCGCGGCCGCGGTCTTGACGGGTGCGCCGGCCGACACGCCCGAGGGGTCGATGCCGCCGGCGACGATCGCGCCGACGAGGAAAGCGACCACCGCGGTCAAGACGAGGGTGACGATGGTGAAGCGTTTGGACATTTTTTGCACTGGCGGCGGGGCCCCACGGGCACCCCAACGCGGCTGCCGCGTTGGGGACCCCGCCAGTTCGCCGCGAACTGACGCTGACACCTCGCCGCGGATTCGCAGTCCGCGGCGAGGTGTGGCCGCAGGCGCTGCTGTCGAGTGGCCGCTCAGTCCGACTTTCTCATTATAAGGGCCCGTAGCGCGTCCTCATCGAGGACCTCGACGCCGAGCTTCTGCGCCTTTTCGCGCTTGCTCCCCGCGTCGCCGCCCGCGACGAGATAGTTGGTTTTTTTACTAACTGAGCCCGAAACTTTGGCACCCAGATGTTCGAGCGCCTCGGTGGCCTGCTCGCGCGTCATCGAGGTCAGCGTGCCGGTGAGCACGAACGTCTTTCCCGCCAGGGGACCCGCGGGTTCCACAGTCGGCTCGGGCAAGCTCGTCGTCATGTTGACGCCGGCCTCCTTCAGCTTCTCGACCAGCTGCTGGTTGCTCGGCTCGCTCGCGAAGGCACGGACCGACTCTGCAACGACGGGCCCGATCTCCGCCGCGGTCTGGAGCGCCTCGACCGTCGCGGTCATGATGCGGTCGAGATCGCGAAAGTAGCGCGCGAGCGTCGACGCCGCCTTCTCGCCGACGTGGCGGATGCCGAGCGCGTAGATGAGCCGCGAGATGTCATTTGTTTTGCTCCGCTGCAGTTGCTCGAACACGTTGCGGCCGACCTTCCCGAGCTTGCGCGGCACGGCCCGCTCGGATTTCGGATCGCGCGGCGCGACGACGAGGTTCTCGAGCTGCGATGCCTCGAGGTGGTAGAGATCGGCGAAGTCGTGCACGAGATCCTGCTCGATGAGCTGATCGACGAGCGATTCGCCGAGGCCTTCGATGTTCATCGCCGACCGCGACGCGAAGTGCTCGAGGCTGCGCCGGATGCGCGCCGGACATGACGGATTGTCGCAGCGCCAGACCACTTCTTCTTCGTCGCGATGGAGCGTGCTGCCGCATTCCTTGCACGCCGTCGGCATGACCCAGGACACCGCGTCCGCCGGACGAAGACTGAGGATCGGCGCCACGACTTTCGGGATCACGTCGCCCGCCTTTTCGATCACGACGGTGTCCCCTTCGCGGATGTCCTTGCGCAAGATGTCCTCGGCGTTGTGCAGCGTCGCCATCGACACCGTGGACCCGGCGACGAACACCGGCTCGAGGACCGCATAGGGCGTCACGGCGCCGGTGCGGCCGACGTTCACGTCGATCCGAACGAGCCTGGTCTGGACCTGCTGCGCCGGGAACTTGAACGCAGTCGCCCACCGCGGGAACTTCGCGGTCGAGCCGAGTTTTTCCCGCAGCGCGAGGTCGTCGACTTTGATCACGACACCGTCGGTGTCGAAGTCGAGCGTCCGGCGTTTCTCCGCCCATTCGTCACAGAACGCGGCCACCTGGCCGATCCCCTCGCAGCGGCGCCAATGAGATTCAACCGGCAGACCCCACTCGCGCATGGCGGTCAGCGTGGCGCCGTGGTGCGCGAGCTCGCGCGTGCCGACCAATTGATACGTGTACGCCGACAATCCGCGCCTGGAGACGAGGCCGGGATCGAGGTTTCGCATCGTGCCGGCCGCCGCGTTGCGCGGATTCTGGAACAACGGCTCGCCCGCTTCCGCGCGCTCGCGGTTCATGCGCTCGAACGACGCGCGCGGCAGGTACACCTCGCCGCGGACTTCGAGCCGGCCAGCCGGCCCACCGCGCAGCTTCAGCGGAATCGCCCGGATCGTTCGCACGTTCGCGGTCACCACTTCGCCTCGCACGCCGTCGCCGCGCGTCGCGCCGCGGGCCAGCCGGCCGTCTTCGTACGTCAGCGCGATGCTGAGGCCGTCGATCTTCAGCTCGGCGACGTACGGCACGGCGACGTCTCCGAGCCCGGCGGCCCTGCGCACGCGCTCATCGAACGCGCGCAGCTCCTCGTCGTTGTACGCGTTGTCGAGGCTGAGCATCGGCACGAGGTGCTCGACGGTCTCGAAGCCTTCGACGGGGCGTCCCGCCACGCGCTGCGTCGGCGAATCGCTGGTGACGAGATCGGGATATTCCGCTTCGAGCGCCTCGAGCTCGTGGAGCAGCGCATCGAACTCCGCGTCCGAGATTTCGGGCGCGCTGCGAATGTAGTAGCACTCCTCGTGATGGCGGATCAGATCGCGCAGCTCTCTCAGGCGCTCTTCAGGAAGCTTGGTGGGCAACGTCAACGAATGTATCGTACGCCGGCTTCCCGAACAGCACGAGCCTGACGAGACGCAGCGTGTTCGCGTCGTGCGCGCGGATGGCGTCGATCATGATGCGGGCGCACTCGTCGAGCGGGAATCCGCCGACGCCGGTGCCGAACGCCGGCAGCGCGATCGACGTGAGCCCCCGATCGTCGGCCAATGCCAGCGCGTTGCGCGTCGCGCGGTCGATGATCGATGCCGAGGTCTGCAGGTCCTGTCCCATCACCGCCGCGTGGATGACGTGCTTCGCCGCGAGGCGCCCGCCCGACGTGATCACGCACGCGCCAGGCTCGACCGGGCCCTGACGCATCGCCTCGGCCTCGATCGCCTCGCCGCCGCGTCGCTTGATCGCGCCGGCGACGCCGGCGCCCATCCAGAAGTGATTGTTGGCCGCGTTGACGATGGCGTCGGTGTCCTGGAGCGAGATGTCGCCTTCGGCGACCTCGACTGTGATCATGAGATTGCAGATTTCAGATTGCAGACTGCAGATTGATTGCAGATTGCTTCGATTTGAGATTGGCCCTTTTGCCAACCCACAATCTGCAATCAATCTGCAATCTGCAATGTGCAATCTGCAATGTCATCGAGCGCGCCGTTAACGATCGCGCGAGAGGACGTAGTCCGGGAGCGCGAGCAGCGCGTCGCGCTCCGCGCTGGGCGGAAACGCCGACAGCGGCTTCTTGGCGCGCTCGGCGTACTCCTCGGCGCGGCGGTAGGCGTAGTCGATCGACGCGTGCTCCTTCAGGCTGCGCAGGAGCTGGCTCCACTGATCCTCGGTGACCGTGTGCGACGCGATGATGTCGCGTACGATGCGCGAGCCGGCGCCGTCGTTCTGCTGCCGCAGCAGATGGATGAGCGGGAGCGTCACCTTGCCCTCGCGCAGATCGCTGCCAATCGGCTTGCCGACCGACTGCGCATCGCCGGTGAAATCGAGCAGATCGTCGACGATCTGAAAGGCGATGCCGAGATTGAAGCCGTACTCACGCAGCGCCTGCTCCCGTTCGGTCGTCATCTTGCCGAGCATGCCGCCGATCTGCGCGCAGCCGCCAAAGAGGTACGCCGTCTTGCGGCGGATGATGTCGAAGTGCTCGTCTTCGCTGATGTCGGCGTCGCCGTTCTTCGTCAACTGGTACAGTTCGCCCTCGATCATGCGCAGCGTGACGTCGCACAGCAGCCGGACGATGTCCAGGGTGTCGTGCGTCAGCGCGAGCGCCATCGACTTGATGTAGAGGTAGTCGCCGAGGAGCACGGTGATGTCGTTGCCCCATCGCGAGTGCACCGCGAGACGGCCGCGCCGGAGGTCCGAGTCGTCGATGATGTCGTCGTGGACCAGCGTCGCGGTGTGGATGAACTCGACAACGGCGGCGTAGAGGATCGCGCGATCGCCCTCGTATCCCGCCAGACGCGCCGCCATCAGCAGCACAGCCGGACGCACGCGCTTGCCCCCGCTCGTCTGGATGTAGCGGCCGATGGTCGGGATCAGCTGGACCTGGGACTGCACGTGCCGTCCGAATTCCCGATCGACCTTCTCCAGGTCGGCGCGAATCGGCTCGAAGATCTGCGACAGCGAAGACGAGGTGTTTTCCACAGCGTTTTTTCGGGTAGGACTCTATCACGGGCGGAAGAGGGTGTGGAAATTGGCGGCGGTGCGCGCGGCCATCTCGGGCGGGGCGATGCCGTGCAGGTCGGCCAGGGTCTCGACGACGCGCGCGACGTACGCCGGCTCGTTGCGCTTGCCGCGAAACGGGACGGGCGCCAGAAACGGACTGTCCGTCTCTGTCAGCAACCGATCGACCGGCACGCGTCGCACCGTTTCACGGAGATCGCCGGCGCGCGGGAACGTGATGATGCCTGCCAGCGAAATGAAGAAGCCCAGATCGAGACCGGCGGCGGCCAGCGCGTCGTTGCCTGTGAAACAGTGCAGCACGCCCCGCACGTCCCCGCCTCCTTCCTCGCGGAGGATCGCGACCGTGTCCTCGTCCGCCTCGCGCGTGTGGACGACGACGGGCCGGTCGAGCTCCCGCGCAAGCCGCAGCTGCCCGCGAAACACCGCCTGCTGGACGTCGCGCGGCGAGAAGTCGTAATGGTAGTCGAGACCGATCTCGCCGACGGCGCGCGCGGCAGGGGTCGACCGGAGCTGCTCGCGCACGACAGCCACGGCGCGCGGCGGATCGTCCGAGAACTCGTGCGCCTGATGCGGATGGACGCCGACGGCGAACCGCGTGTCCGGCCAGAGCGCTTCGAGCCGCGCCGCTTGATCGATTTCCTTCGCGTTGCCGCCTTCGAGGATGACGAGCACACGTTGAACGCCCGCCTGCTTCGCGCGCGCGATCACGTCGTCCAGATCGTTTGCGAAGGTCTCGTCAGCGAGATGACAGTGCGAATCAATAAACATCGAGATCGTTGCCGACGACGACCTTGCCCGCGTAGGTCCGACGGATTTCTGCGAGGTACTGATCGTCGGAGATCTCCCGGCCGCGCGGACCAATGCCGCGATGATGCAGGATGAGCACACCCGGCTGCGTCCTGTTCGCGATCTCCGCCAGCTCGGTCGTCGTCGTGTGGTACTTCGAGCGGTACTCCAGCCAGTTCGGCATGTCCGCCGGCCGATAGTCCTCGGAAAACACTTCGTGAATCAGGACGTCGCACTTCTGACACTGCTCGACGAGGGCCGCGCTCGGGTTCGTATCGCCGGAGATCACGATGCTTCGATCGGGCGTCTGAAACCGATATCCGAATGTCTGTTTGAACTCGCCGTGCGCGTTCTGAAACGCGGTGACCGTGATGTTCGCGTCCTTGTAGACGACGCCGGGCTTCACGTCCTGCGCGTCGACCGTCAGTCCCGCCGTGCTCCGGTGTTCGAGTCCCTTCGTCCGGATGTCGATGTCGGCCTGCCACGCCAGCATGATGTGGCGAGTCATCGCCGCGAGACCCTCAGGCCCATACATCTTCAACGGTGCGCGCCGCCCCTGAACCCAGGTCGTGAAGATGAGATCCGGAATGCCGACGGTGTGATCCGAATGCAGGTGCGTGATGAACGCGGTGAGGAGCCTGTCGACGGCGAGCGCGGTGATGCCCTTCTCATGGGCGGCAGCCGCACGCCGGACCACGCCGGGCCCGGCGTCGACGAGATAGGCCGCATCGTTGACGACAATCGCCGTAGCCGGACCCGACCGCGCGGGCTCGGGCCGCGGTGTGCCGGTTCCCAACAAAACGACCTGAGTCCGATTCGCTGTCGTGACGGTGGCGCGCTGCCCTGAAATCCCCTGTGACAGGACGATCGAAAACGAAATGACGCCGGCAAGCTTGCGCATACCGGCGCCATTCTACCGTCGATGTAACTC
>DASYQZ010000172.1:0-3464 GCA_036004865.1 Vicinamibacterales bacterium | reverse complement strand
GCGGCGGCGAGCAGCGTCTTCCTGTCGGCCTCGGGAATCGCCTTCCACGCTTTGGTCGTGATGACGCCGGCGCCGACGATCGGCGCGAGCCCGAGCTCGAGCATGTACGGCGTCTGGCGATACCACTGAAACAGCGACGCGGCGAGAGGCGTCGTGGGCAGCCCGTCGATCATGCCGGCCGTGAGACCGGTGGTGATGTCGGTCATCGCCATCGCGCGCGGCTCGAAGCCGTTCGCTTTGAACCACTGCACCATCTGGTCGTTGCCGGACGAGGTCCACAGCTTGACTTTCTTCATCTCGTCCACGGTCTGCACCGGCTTCTTCGTGAACACCTGTGTCCAGCCGCCGTGGCCCCAGTTGAGCAGCACGAAGCCCTTCGCTTCCGCCCGCTTGCGCAACGCCGGCGTCATCTTGTCGATGACGTAGTTCAGCTCGTCGTACGACTCGAAGAAGAACGGCACGTTGAAGACGTTGAACGCCGCGTCGATCGAGCCGAGGCCGACGTTGGTCAGCGCCGCCGCCTGCAGCGCGTCGAGCCGCATCTTCCGCAGCACCGTCGGCTCGTCGCCCTGCGCGCCGCCGGCGTAGACCGTGACGTCGAAGCGGCCGCCGGTCGCCTGCTTCCACTCCTCGCCCATCTGCTTGAGGTTCTTGTCCCAGACGGAGCCGATCGGCACGACGGTCGCGAGCTTGATCGTCGTCTGCGCGACGGGCAGCGCCGTGAATGCGCCGACGAGCAATGCTGCCAGCGCGGCGATGGTTACGGCTTGGCGCGCTTTGCGGTCCATTCCATTTGTCCCATTCCGGCGATTTCCGCTTTGCCGTTCACGATGGAATCGCCGTCGACTTCGCCGCTCATCTCGACCGTCATCTCGCCCTGCGGCGTTTTCGCCAATAGCGTCAGCTTGAAGGTCTTGCCTTCGACCGTGCCGGTCACCGGCGCTTCACCCATTTGACTGCCGAACGTCCCGGTGAGCTTCCCGCCGTCCTCGGTGAGCGTCGCGGTCGCCGGGAACTCGCCGCCGGGAGTCTTCAACGTCACGTCCCACTTTCCCGTCATGCCGACCGCCGTCGACGTCGTCGCCGGCGCCGTCGTTGTCGCGGACTCGGTGGTCGTCGTTGGCGCCGTAGTCGTTGTCGCGGCGGTGTCCTCCGCGCGCTTCGCCGTGAACTCACCTTCCGCGAAGCCGCCGTAGTCGGCCTTGCCCGCGATGCTCGCCCCCGCGACCTTGCCGGTCAGCGTGATGGGGAGCGGCTGTCCCTGAAACTGCACGGTGAACGTGAACTTCAGTTCGTCGCCGGTGAGCGTGCCGTCCAACGGCAGCTCGCCCGCCTGGCCCTTGAACGCGCCCGACACCTTCTCGCCGTCCTGCTTGAGCGTGACC
Source organism: Vicinamibacterales bacterium (assembly GCA_036004865.1). Taxonomy (GTDB): domain Bacteria; phylum Acidobacteriota; class Vicinamibacteria; order Vicinamibacterales; family CAVVIG01; genus QHWF01. The sequence continues at coordinate 2,079 of DASYQZ010000172.1, read as the reverse complement.
TTCGTGGTGTTCGTGCCTTGCGGCGACACGATCGTGAAATTCCAGTCGCCGGCCACGTTGGTCTGCGCGAACGACGGAGACGCGGTCAGCAACGCCGCCAGAACGAGGCTCGCACGAATCATGAGTCGGCTCCCTGAAAGAGGAAAGACCTGAGAGGAATCCCGAATTTTACTACGGGCCGCCTGCGCGCGCGGGGCGCGCTTCCGCCTTCGCTGAAGCTACGGCGGACCGCCGAAGCCTTGGCGGAGGCTGGTCGGCGAGCCTCGCCGAAGCTCGCCAGCAAGTCCCGCGAGCGAAGGCGGGAGCTCAGATCGAATGGTGATGTCGGAAGCGGCGCTGGTCGAGGCCGTCGCGCGCGACCGGGCGGCAGGGAAAACGATTGCGTTCGCGAACGGATGCTTCGATCTGCTCCATGTGGGGCACGTGCGGTACCTGCAGGGCGCCGCAGCCGAGGCGGATCGTCTGATCGTGGCGGTCAACGACGATCCATCGGTTGCGGCGTTGAAGGGTCCGGGACGCCCGATTCTGCCGGCGGCCGAGCGCGCGGAGCTGGTGGCCGGCGTTCGCGGCGTGGACTACGTGATCGTGTTCGGCGGCGCGACGGTCGAGCGGCTGCTCACGCGTCTCGAGCCGGATGTGCACTGCAAGGGCACGGATTACACCGTGGAGTCGGTACCCGAACGCGCCAGCGTCGTTGCGTACGGCGGCCGGACGGCTATCGTCGGCGATCGAAAACAGCACGCCACACGCGACCTGCTCGCTCGGATTCGGAGGGATGGGCAGGAGAGGCGGGATGGCCGGGGTGGGCCGGAGTGACGCGATTCCTGATCGTCCGCCTCGGCGCGCTCGGCGACGTCGTGCATGCGATTCCGGTTGCGGCCGCGCTCCGGCACGCGTTTCCGGCGGCGCGCATCGACTGGCTCGTGAGCGCGAAGCATCGCGAGATCCTCGATCTGGTGCCGGTCATCGATCGCCGGCTCGTCATCAACGATCGGCCGCGCAGCACAGCGGGTCACACGCCGCAGAGGGAGTCGGCGGTACACGAAGGTTCGCTGTGGACGACGATCGCGGAGCTGCGCCGAACGCGTTATGACGTTGCCCTCGATTTGCAGGGACTGATCAAATCGGCGCTGCTGGCTCGCGCATCCGGCGCAGCGCGCGTGGTGGGGTTTTCGGCGCGGTACGCGCGCGAGGGCATCGCCAGTTTGTTCTATACGGACGTCTACGATCCGGGTCGGGGAGGCTTGTACAATCCACGTGAGACCCGCCATGTCGTTCGAATCAACCTCGGCTTGCTGATACCTCTCGGCATCCCGATCGCGACCCACGACTTCCCGATCGAAGACGTCGATTCCGTGATTGGACGATGGGCGGCCGAGCGCACGAATGGTCGCTATGCCCTGCTCAATCCTTGCGGCGCATGGCCGAACAAACGCTGGCCCCCATCGCGATTTGCCGCAGTGGCGGCGGCGTTGCACGGACGACACGGCCTGACCTCGATCGTGTTGTGGGGGCCGGGCGAAGAGGCGCTGGCGCAATCCGTGGTGGACGCCGCACCGCTTGCCGCGGTGCTCTCGCCGAAAACCACCATCGCCGATCTCGTGGCGCTCGCGCGCGGCGCAGCCGTCATGGTGTCGGGCGACACCGGTCCGGCGCACGTGGCGGCGGCGGTCGGCACGCCGTTGGTGGGCATTTACGGCCCGACGCGGTCGGTACGGAACGGCCCGCTGTCGGCCCTCGACATCACGGTGTCGCGCGAGGCCGATTGCCGCTGTCATCATCTCCGCCAGTGCCGGCTCCAGCGGATGTGTCTGCTGGACATCGAGGCCGTCGAGGTGATCGACGCGGTCGAGCGCCGGCTCGGGGCGAAACCAGCCGCCAGTCGCCAGACGCCAGCCGCCAGTCCGGAGTCGGGACCCGAACAGTCGTGACGCTGGTTGCGCGCATCGCGCAGCGTCGAGTCGCGCTCGGGTTCGTGTTCGGTGCGCTCGTGCTGTGGCTCGCTCGGCCGACCGTCGGGTCGATCGAGATCGGCATGTCGATCGCCGCGTGCGGAGAGGCGCTCCGTGTGTGGGCGGC
>DASYQZ010000171.1:0-2369 GCA_036004865.1 Vicinamibacterales bacterium | reverse complement strand
TCGCCGGTCATCGCGACGTCTGGTCGGACCGTTTGATTGCGCAGCGCCGAGACGATCGCCGTCGCCATCGTCACACCGGCCGAAGGACCGTCCTTGGGAATCGCGCCGGCGGGGACATGAATGTGCAGATCGTGTCCGTCGAGCGCATCGTCCGGGATGCCGAGCTCTTTGGCCTGCGCGCGAATGTGACTGACGGCGGCGCGCGCCGATTCCTGCATGACGTTGCCGAGCTGCCCGGTCAGGATCAGATTCTGATGTCCTGACGGCAGCAGCCGCGCTTCGACGAACAGCACGTCGCCGCCCACTTCGGTCCACGCCACGCCGGTCGCGACGCCCGGCCGCGACACGCGGAACGACACTTCGCGATGGAACTTCACCGGTCCGAGATAGTCAGGAATGCTCGCGCCCGTCACGACGACATTCAACGCAGAACCCGCCGAACTCGCAGAGCCAACCTTTTCTGCGGGTTCTGCGCGTTCTGCGTTGATCGTCCTGACGCCGTCGCTCGCGGCCACACGCGCGGCGATCTTGCGCGCGATCGCGCCGATGTTCCGCTCGAGATTGCGAACGCCGGCTTCGCGCGTGTACTCCGAGATGACGCGCCGGATCGCGGCGTCTTCCATCGTCACCATCTCCGCCGAGAGTCCGTTCTCCTCCAGCTGGCGCGGGACGAGATAGCGCCGTGCGATGTGCAGCTTTTCCTCTTCGGTATAGCCGGCGAGCGAAATGATCTCCATGCGATCGAGCAGCGCCGGATGAATCGTGCCGAGCTGATTGGCGGTGGCGATGAACAGGACGCGCGATAGATCGACGTTGATCTCGAGATAGTGATCGCGGAACGAATGGTTCTGCGACGGATCGAGGACCTCGAGCAGCGCCGCCGCCGGATCGCCCTGGAAGCCCGCCGACACCTTGTCGATCTCGTCGAGCATGAAGACCGGATTTATCGCCCCGGCCTGCTTCAGCGCCTGCACGATGCGCCCGGGGATCGCGCCGATGTAGGTGCGGCGATGCCCGCGGATCTCCGCCTCGTCGCGCACGCCGCCGAGCGAGATGCGCACGAACTTGCGGTTCACCGCCCGCGCAATCGACTGTCCGAGCGAGGTCTTGCCGACGCCGGGCGGTCCGACGAAGCAGAGAATGGGGCCTTTAATCTGAGTGACGCCGGTCTGACGGCTTTTCAGTTTCTGGACCGCGAGGTACTCGACGATGCGCTCCTTGACCTTGTCGAGATCGTAGTGGTCCTGATCGAGGACTTCGCGCGCGGCCACCGGATCGAGTCGATCTTCGGTCGTGATTGACCACGGCACGTCGAGCACCCAGTCGATGTAGGTGCGGATCATCTGGTACTCGGGCGACGCCGGCGTCATCCGTTCGAGCCGCTCGACTTCGCGGTCGGTGACCTTCGCGACGGCCTCGGGCAGCTTCGCGTCCGCGATCCGTTTGCGCAGCTCCTGGACCTCGGTCTTCTCGCCTTCGCCGAGCTCGTCCTGAATCGCCTTGAGCTGCTGGCGCAGGTAGTACTGCCGCTGCGCGTCGGTCATTTCCTGCTGCGCGGCCGTTTCGATCTTGCTCTTCATCTCGAGGAGCGCGATTTCGCGGCCGAGCGCGGCCGCGACCGCCTCGAGCTTCGCGGTGAGGTTGTCGTCCTCGAGGATCTTCTGCTTCTCCTCGGCTTTCATGTCGAGGAGGCTCGCGAGCAGATACACCAGGCGCAGCGGATCGTCGATGCCGGCCACGAGCCCGCGAAGCTCCTGCGACAAGCCGCTCGACAGCGCCAGCGCGCGATCGATCAGCTCGTGCAGCCGGCGAAGATACGCGTCGACTTCAATCGTGCGCGCCGCCGCTTCCGGAAGCGGGCGCACCGTCGCGCGCAGCGACGCGTTCTGCTTCGTCATGGCGTCGGCCTTCGCGCGCTGCTGCCCCTCGACGATGATGTGGATCGCGCCCGTCGGCGTCTTCGCCATCTGGCGGATCGCGCCGATCGTGCCGACCGTGTGCAGCTCGCCCGGCTCGGGCTCGTCCTTGTCGTTGGTCTGCAGCGCCAGAAAGATCAGGCGATCGCCGCTCAGCGCACGGTTCACCGCGTCGACCGACATCGGCCGGTTGACCGCCAGCGGCTGCAGCGTCAGCGGAAAGACAACCGTCTGGCGAAGCGCGAGGACCGGGAGTTCGCTCGGGTAGGTACGGGCGGGGTCGGACGCCATGATCCAAAACTGAGGATCGCACGCGCGCCACACCACGTCAAACGGGCGCGATCGCCGACGCCGGCTCGAGCATGCGATGGTAGGATGCACGCCGACACCGTTCATCGGGGATCATCACGAGGAGGCTTCATGAAAGTTCTTTCGAGATATCTCGCCATCGCG
>DASYQZ010000170.1:0-36325 GCA_036004865.1 Vicinamibacterales bacterium | reverse complement strand
GTCGCGGCGCTTCAGCCGTTTGACGCCTCGATGACCGGCCGGCCTCTGCCCAACCGAGAGGCAGCGATACGCAGACGGTCAAAGGTCCCGGTCGATTCCGCCGTGTACCAGTCCGAGCTGCGCGAGGATCGCTGATCTACTTCGACGCGGCGTACGTCGCCGACTGCTACCTCAATAAGCCGGGCGCGGATCGAGTCCGCAATAAGCCGGGCGCGGATCGAGTCCGCGAAGTAGCCTACGCGGCGGACGGCCTCGCTTCTTGTAAGCTGGCCCGACTGGAATTTGCATCGATCTTGAAGCGGCATGTCAGAGAGCGCCACGTGACTCGCCGGGAGATGACGGCGATCTTGAAAGACTTCGAAGAGAATGAGAACGGTGTGTGGCAGTGGTTTGGCGTGACTTCTGCGCTGCTGGAAAAGGCCCGCAAGGCCGTCCTCGACATTCCGAGCACGGTCTTCCTCCGATCCGGTGACGCGCTGCACCTGGTCTGCGCCGACGAGCACGGCTTTCAAGAGGTGTATACAAACGACTGCCACATGCTGAAGGCCGCGCGGCATTTCCACCTGACTGGCGTGAACGTCCTCGGCGAGAACGGCTGAGATACTCAGCGCAGCCGAAATCGGTGGACGGATGGTGGACGGACGGGAGAAAACGCGCGAATCGGTAAGATCACGCAAGTCCAGAAATTCCGAGGAAATGCGCACGCGCGACGGCGCTCGATCACCGCGGATTTCCCGCCCAAGCTGATTCGTAATCAGCAGGTCATCGGTTCAAGTCCGATCGCCGGCTCCACTTTGGTTTCAATTACTCAGCCGCACGGATCGCACTCGGATTCTTCCTGCTGGTTGCCGCTCGGTTGCCACCTCTTGCCGTCTGTCCTGTCGCTGCCCGATCGTGTTGATCGTCTAGGACGACTTGATCAAGGCGATCCGTTGGAGGGGTGAGCGAGCGGCACATTGAACAATGGGACTGCTACGAGTGTCACTCTGGGTACGGAATCTTTCAGCACCGGCAACGCACGAGAAAGCTCCGGCGCGTCACATCCCGATGACCAATCGTCGAGGCGGATTCTCACACCAGTAGTAGAGCCGTAAGCACTCGATACACAAATAGTCGGCCGGTTCACTGTTCGTCGAGGAATCGGTCTCGGCTGCTGGCCTTTAGCGCGGCTTTTTCGCCGGATTATCGGCGGCCGTATCGGTTAGAAAAGGCAGGACGACCATTCGGTTGGTGCCCTTGTCGAGCACCAGTTCGAGGCGGCACACGGGGCATCGATACACAATGCCTGGCCGAGGCGCTTCGTCGTGGAGCCCGTGCCGAATTGGCGTGCTACAAGCGGGACAGCGCCACAAGAACGGCACGATGATCCCCTCGACTCACATAATGGCCCGTCAACGGATTGCGTTACAGCCCGCAGCCTCTGACCCTACGCCGTGCCCTCTGCCTTCGTCTTGAGCCGTTCCCGTCCTTCGTGCGCGAGCTCGGTCCGGACCATCTCGCGAATCCGGCCCAAGATCGCCGGCGACAACGGCTGCACCGCCACATGTAGGAAGAACGCGCGCGCACGTCGATTTTGGTGAGCCGCCGCGTCTACCGTCGTTGTCATCGCCGCGGAAGGCGCTTGATGTTGAGCGTCGCAGTAGTTCCGCGCGCCTGCGACGTGCGCTCGTTCTCGCGAGGATGTTGCCGTGTTCGTCCACGTCGATAGCTTGCAGGACACCGCGCGCTACGATATCCGCCTTCAACGCGGCGTACTGACACGGATCGGCGACGCCGTTCGATCCCGTCCGGTACCGGCTGGCGCGGCGCTGTCGACATGCGCCTCTCCACTCGATCCGTCCGGACACTCCTCGCCTCTACTGAATCCTACGTGCTAGGCTGGCAACGACTGATCGATTCATCAGGAGCGTCGATGACGAGGGTGACCGCATCCGAGGCGAAAACTCGTTTCGGAGAATTGCTGGAGCGCGTGTCGAAGGGTGAAGAGGTCGTGATTACGCGCGACGACAAGCCGATCGCCAGATTAATGCCCGAACGGGTGCATCGATCGGACGAAGTCCGCCGGGCGGTCTCCGGGCTTCGCGAGTTGCAGCAGCGAATCCCGCAGAGATCCAATGCGAACCTCTCGGACCTTGAAGTTCGGGCCGCCATCGAAAAGGGCAGGCTTTGACTAGGACGTTCATCGGCCTTCTCATTCACCGCGCACGAAAGAGGAAATCCATGCTCAAGCATGTGATCGCGCTTGTCTGCCTCGCGTCCACGCCGTTGCTCGCGCAAGGGACGGTTGCGGGTGACTGGCTGCTGACGCAGGACATGTATGGCAACTCGCTGCATCGGCGGCTCTCGTTGATCGTCGACGGCGGCAAAGTCTCGGGCACGCTCGATCGGCAGGCCATCGACGGCACGATCAGCGGCACGACGATTCACTTCGCGGTCAAGACGGCGACCGTGACGGTCGACTTCACCGGCGCGATCTCGGGCGATGGGCTCTCGGGCTCGGTCGTTCGCACGGCGTCGGACGATCCGACGCCATTCAAGACGACGTGGACGGCGCGCCGCATTCCGCCGCGACGCGCGGGACCGCCGCAGCGGCACGAGTTCGTCCCGACGGTGTTTCATCGCCAGTTCTCCGCGTCGATCCCGCCGGTGCTGCACATCTGGCCCGGCGATACGGTGCACACGACGACCGTGGACGCCGGAGGCACCGATGAGAAAGGTGTCACGCGCTCGCTCGGTGGCAATCCGCAAACCGGTCCGTTCTACGTCGAGACCGCGATGCCGGGCGATGTGCTCGTCGTGCGGCTGAATCGCGTCCGGCTGAATCGCGACTGGGCGATCAGCGACGACGGCATCGTGGGGCGGGCGCTCGATCCGGAGTTCGCCGTCAAAATGAAAGACGGCTTCAAGAACGTCCGGTGGCGCCTCGATCGCCAGCGCGGCGTGGCGATGCTGGAAAAGCCGCCGGAACATTTGACCAGCTTCACGGTGCCGCTGCGCCCGATGCTCGGCTGCGTGGCGGTCGCACCGGGATTCGGCTCGGCGGCGCCGCCGACCGGCGATTCGGGCCGCTTCGGCGGCAACATGGATTTCAACGAAATTGTCGAAGGCGCGGTCGTGTATCTCCCCGTCGCGCAGCCGGGAGCACTGCTCTACGTCGGCGACGGTCACGCGGTCCAGGGCGACGGCGAGCTGAATGGGAATGCGCTCGAGACCTCGATGGAAGTGGAGTTCACGGTCGAAGTGATTGCGAACAAAGCGCTGATGGTGCCGCGCGTCGAAACGTCGACGCACATCATGACCGTCGGATTGGGCGGCACGCTGGAAGACGCGCTTCGCGCCGCGACGGCCGGTCTCGGACAGTGGCTCGAACAGGATTACAACCTCACGCCGTCGGAGATCGCGATGGTGCTCGGCACCTCGATCGAGTACACGATCAGCGAAGTCGCCGATCGGAACGCCGGCGTCGCGGCAAAGCTCAGGAAGAATCAGCTGACGTTCAAATGAGGCGATCGACGAAAGGATTCATCAACTCGTCGCTCGCATCATCTTGAATGCTTCCTCGCGAACGGAGCCGTCGCGGGTGCGGATCGCCAGGAAGACCTCCAGCGTGTGGTCTCCGACGCGCTTGAACGTCAGCCCACCGAACTGGATCATCGTCGGCGCGATCTGAAGCAGGCGGAATTTCACGGAGTCCGCCTTCTCTTCCCAGCCAGTCAGGTCGGGATTGAAGTTTCAGCTTCAGCGCGAGCGAGCCCTCCTCCTCGACGAGCGTGAGGAACTCGTAGAACACGACCTTGCCGTCCTTCACGAGCCGGAACATGCCCATCATCGCGCCGTCCGCGGGAGCGCTCCACGTCTCCTCCGTGACGCCGCCGAGGCCAGTGCCGGTCCACTTCCCCGCGAACCACGCCATGTCGCCGACAGTCGCTCGAGGCGAGCGCACGTCGGCCGCGGCGGTCAGCGTGTTTGGCGTGCGCTGTTGAAGGGAGGAGTGGTCCTGGGCATTGGCCGAGACGGCACAGCCCAGCATGGTCAAGGAAACCAGCACGCGGTAACGCGCCATCGTTTTCGACATGAGTCGCCTCCTGTGCCGGATACACGAACGGCGCTTCCGAAAATCGACAGCGAACTTCCCGGTTCCTACGTCTCCGGCTTCGCCTTCAGCTCCGAATCGTGCTCCTTGATGAACGAGCGAATCTCGTCGGCCATCCCGAGCAGCTTCGCCCATTGCTCTTTGTAGAGCGTCACCGGAAAGCGACCGAGTCCGTAGACCGACACCCCGCCCTTCTCGCTGACTTTCAGGCTCGGGTTGCGGCCACGCTGACTCTTCAGGCGTTCGTTTTCCGCCTTCAGCCGCTCCAGTTCCGCCTTGAGATCGTCGTCGGACATATCACCTCCTGGCCTGATCGGGAATGCGCTTTGCTGCACAACCATACAATGGCGGCCACGAAACTGCTGAGACAATATGCGACGCGGACGGCGACACGGCGCCTCACCCGCGCGATCCCGTGGATCGGCGGCGCCATCGCGCTGGTCACCCTCGGCAGCGCGATCCGGCGGAAGGGATTCGTCGGCGGCACCGTCCACACGGGACTGGACTTCATCCCGTTCGTCGGCACGGCGAAGAATCTGGCCGAGGCGGTGCGCGGCCGCGATTTCATTCCCGACCGGGATCGTTCCGGTCAAACAGCTCTGAATCGCGCGAGCGTCACCCAATCGGCACGGCGACCGTGTGCGCGTGCCTGAATCCGGACCGCTCGAGCAGGATGATCTGGGCTTCGAGCGACAGCGGCGCGAAGCGGCCGCATCCGAACTGCGGATCGAAGGTGAAGATCCGGCGCGAGCCGGCACCAATCAGCGTCGAACCGAAGCGAGCATTGAGATCGCGAGCGGAGACGAGCAATGGCGATGTCCCCCGGTGGGTGCCGTCCAGCAGGTTCAGCGTGACTTCGTCCATGAACAGATCGCGCCCTCCGGAGACGATCACGAGGTCGAAGTGCGTCGTCAGCGCCGGAAACGTCCCGCAGCCAAGGCCGAAAATCGGCGTGAAGCCCAGCTGCTGCGGGAAGATCGCCGTGGTAAACGGAACCGTGGCGACGAGCGGGAGGCCGACAAACGACACCTGGTGAGGTTTCGTTGGCGTATCGTGATTGTCGTCGCAGGCCGCCGTCCACATGCCTGCCGCGACGAGCGCCGCGACGACGAGTCGGTTCGCGCGCTGGGAAACATGACTCATGGCTCTCTCTCCTGCGGGACGGTCTGAAGGCCGTCCCCTACCAGACACCGAAGAACGTCCCCGACCGAATCACTTTCTTGCCGGACCGTAGAGCACGCGGCCCGGCCGCGCCGACGTCATCTTGCCGTCCTCGAATGCCACCTGACCGTTGATTACCACGAGCGATACGCCTTCGCCGTACTGATGCGGCTGCTCGAACGTCGCGCGATCGCGGATCGTGTTCGGATCGAACACGACCAGGTCCGCCTTCAACCCCTCGCGCAGGACGCCGCGATCGGCGAGCCCGGTCCGCTGCGCCGGATACGCCGACATCTTCCGCACGGCGTCTTCGAGCGTGATGACCTTCAGCTCGCGCACGTAGCGCCCGAGCACGCGCACGAACGTGCCGTAGCTCCGCGGATGCGGACTCGCCCGGCCGAAGATCGGCACTTCGCCGTCCGATCCGATCATCGTGGCCGGGTGACGCAGAATCCGCTGGAGATCGTCTTCGTTGATCGCGTGGAAGATACCCTGGCAGCCGCCCTGCTCGACGATCCACAGCACGGTGTCGGCCGCGTTCTCGATCGTCGGCTCGTGGCCGCGCCCCTTCGTCACGTCGCCGAGCCGCTTGCCGTCGAGTGAATGATCCCAGTCGCAGCGCGCGAGCTGCACGTTCTGCGGATCGCCGCCGCCGCGCTCGTCCTTGATGAGGCGGATGATCTCCGATCGGATCTCGGAGCGGCTCGACGGTGTCTGCAAACGCTTCAGCGTGCTCTCGCGTCCGCCTTCGAGCGCCCACGACGGCAGGAGCGCCGATCCGATCCCAGTCGACGAAGCCGTGTACGGATATTGATCGATCGTCGCGTCGACGCCGCGCGCACGCGCCTCGTCGATCAGCCGCAGCGTGTCGACGCTTTTGCCCCAGTTCGCCTTTCCGATGACCTTGTGATGCGTGACTTGTGTCGGCAGGCCGCCCTTCTCGCCAATCTCGATCGTCTCGCGCACGCTGTCGGTGACGCGCGACGCCTCGTCGCGCATGTGCGAGATGTAGATGCCGCCCAGGCGGCCGGCCACCTTCGCGAGCTCGACGACTTCGGCGGTCGGCGTGAACGTCCCCGGCACGTAGAACAATCCGGAGCTCAGTCCGAACGCGCCGTCCTCCATGCCCTGCTGCACGAGCGCGCGCATCTTGTCGAGCTCCGCCGGCGTCGCTTTGCGATCGGCGGGGCCGATCACCTGATCGCGCACCGATCCCTGGCCGACGAACATCGCGAAGTTCGGCGTGATGCGCGTCGCCGCCACGCGATCGAGAAACGGCCGCAGCGGAATCGGCGACCCGCCGTCCGGTCCTTCGAAGATCGTCGTCACGCCCTGCCGCACGTAGTTGTCCGCAGTCGGCACGTCGAAGATGCCGCGGCGCGCGTGCGTATGGAGGTCGATGAAGCCTGGCGCGACGACTTTCCCGGCGGCGTCGACGACGCGCGCCGCCGGCGCGTCTATGCGCGGCGCGATGCGCGCAATCGCGTCACCACGAACCGCCAGGTCGGCGCGATACCACGGACTGCCCGTCCCGTCGACGATGCGGGCGTTCTTGACAATCAGATCGTAAGAAGGCGTCTGCGCGCGCGGCGTGACGAGCGTTGCCGCCGCCAGCGCGAGTGCCAAAGCGAGAAAAAGTGGCAACCGCATTTCGCGGACTATAGATCGATTTCGCCCCGGATGGCGTCCGGCGACGCGATTTCATTTTCGTCGCTGCACGCGACAGTGGTGTTGATCAGCGGACTCGATTCTCGAGGACGGATCGGATCGATCAGCGGGCGAAAAGCGAGTCGAAATCGTAACTGACGCCGAACTGCGCGCGCAGGACGCGCTTCGCGATCAGCTCGGTGCGGTTCGAGTAGCTCATCGCGATGGGAATGCGCGCGCTCGACGAGCCGAGCCCGAGGACGAGGCGCAGTTGCGCGACGTGGAGGCTGCCCTTCTCGGCGAACACGAATTCAGCCGAGCTTGGCAGCCCTGTGAGCGTCAGACCCGCGAGCGGCGTGCCGGGCGTCACCGTGAGGATCGCCGGACTGTTCTGATACTGGAAGTAATACGCGCCGCTCAGCGCGGCGGCGCCAATCAGCGGCACCTTGCCGAGATCGCGCTGCAGCGCGACGCCGACCTGCGCGTCGCGGACGCGCTTCGCGCCGGGAATTTGAGCGGGCGGCTCCTCGCCGTAGACCTCGACGGCGCCGTTCGCCGTGATGGACCACCGATCCCCGAAGCCTTGGTCGAACATCACGCGCGTCGTCCATGTCGTGGGCTGTTCGTTCGGCCGCCTGTACTCCTGCTCGAGCGCCAGCACCGGTTTGTCGGCGACGGCGCGCACGAGCTCGTCCTGCTCGAACCGATACACCGCCGAGGCGCGTGAGAACTCCGCGGCCCGTTCGATGAGCGACGGATTCACGCGCTCCACGACGGCCGCCAGCGTCCGTTCCCGATCGATCCAGACCGCGTCGAGCTCGGCGGCGTTCGCGCGAACGAGCGTCGCGATCGTCTCCTCCTGCCAGCGGCGGTAGTCCGGATCGCCGAGCATCGGCTTGATCAAGGCTTCGAGCGCCATCAGGAGCGTACCCGCCGCCTCTCCGAGCAGCGTCGCGCTCGCTTCCGTTTTCACCGCGTCGAGCCAGGCCGCCTGAAACGCCGGCGACGTCGCATCGCGACTGTTCACCAGCGCCACTCGTACGCTGGCCCCCGTCAGCGAGCGTCCAATGGCCGTGAACGTCACCGGCTGCGCCGTGCCGTCCGGCGCTCCGCTCGCCGTGCCGGCCACCTGCTGCGACGCTGCGCTCATGTCGAACGAGAAGCTGTACGACACGCGACGAAGCGCGTCGAACACGCTGTGATTGACGCAGTCGGGACTCGCGGCGCTCGTCGGACAGTACGGCAGGAGCCGCTGGCGCACGAGCATCGCCGGCACGCCGTCCAGGCTGCCCTGAACCGTCGCCACCTGCTGGCTCACCGACGCCGTCGGCGCACCATATTCCGCGGCGAGCGACAAGATCTTCGCCGTGATGCCTTTCCCGACGAGGTTCGTCGAGCCGCCCGTGCCCACCGCCGAACCCGCCTGCTTGTCGGTGCGTCGCGACTCCAACACCCTCAGGAACTGGACGAACGCGTCGCGCTGCGCCGCGCCTCTCAGCACGATTTCGGCAAAGCAGCGCGGGTGCAGATTCATGTTCACGAGCTCTGTCGCGCGCTCCTGTCGCGCGTCCGGCGTCGTGGCTTGACGGACCATTTCGACCAACGCGGCACAGGCGGGAGAGACAACCGCGGGCGGCGTCGGTGGTTGGCCGGCGAGCACGGCCGCCGGCAGCGCGAACACGACGCAGACGAAGCACACGCTGCGCATCATCACGTCGTCACCTTTGCGCGAATCCGATAGAGCACGGCGGGTTCGCCGGCGCGGACGTCGATGAGCCGTGTGCGGCCGGCGCACTTTTCCTTCAGCGTGCCTTTGCCGTTGGCAGTATCGCTGAACGCGTACACCACGGAGAGGTGACTGATGCCGGACACGATCGTGAACGTGATCTCGGTTGCCGGCAGCGGCGCGATGGCTTCGCCATCGTACTTGGCGGCGATGATGGTGACCGTGCCAACCGTTCCTTCGACCTCGAGGGTCACCCGGCCGGGCGAGCCTTCGAAGTCGAAGTCGAGGCTCGCGGGCGTTCGACGCAGGTTGCACGCAGGGCCGGTCGGCATCGTTGCTCCCTCTCGAGCCCGACATGCTACCGCGCCCGGGCCTCCCAGAGCGTCAACTCGTGCACACTCCAGAACCACAGGTGCGTCTGACCGATCTGACGCACGCGCAAGGTGCTCGTGCGGTTCGGCGCGAAATCGAGGTCGATCGGCGCACGCCGCTCGTCGACGGCGAGCGACGTGATCAATCGCGTGAGCACGGAACCGTCGAAGAGGACATCCAGCGATCCGGATTCGCCGGCTGATTCGACGACGAGGTGACGTGGATAGTCGACGAGCCCGCGCGGCGAGGTCTCGAACCGCAGATGCGCCACGTCTGCCGGTCGACGAAACCGAATCTCCAGCCATTCGGTTCCCGTCTGACGCGTGCCAGTGAGCCACCGCGTCTCGATGTCGCCGTCGAAGACGAACGGCAGGCGATCGGCCGCGTGTGAAGCGGCCGCTGTGAACGACGAAGGCTCGATGCGCCGCAGGCGGAGATCGTCGACGCTGTGCACACCCAGTCGAGCCGCCGGCGCGTCGGCCAGGCGCCAGGCGAACGTGCTCTGGAACTGGCGCTCCTCCACGTACTGATCGCGCGCCGCACGAACCTCCGACAGGATGCGGGCCGGCTCGGCGGCATCGGCGTACGTCCACCAGTGCAGCAGGACGTATCGCACGCCGATCGCGCGCAGCGCCTCGAGCGTGTCGCGCACGTGACCCGGCTCGCGGAACGGCGAAGCCGGACCGCCGAGGAACTCCTGCGGGCCGGAGGTCCAGCCGGTGTAGCCGTTCACGATCGGATGCCCGTGCAGCAGCGTGTTGAATTGGTAGATGAGCGTGTAGGGATGGAAATCGTTCTGCTGCGCGATGTTCAGCTCGATCGCGGCGCCGGGCGCGCTGTCGCGCAGCCATTCGTACGCGGCGCGGTCGAGCCGCCGCTCGATTGGCGGAAACGGATCGATCAACACGGGCAGGCGTCCTTCGACCATCACGACGATCGCCAGCGCCGCCGTCGTCGCGAGCGACGCGGGACGAGGCAGCCGCGCGAGCACGCGCGCGGCGCCGGCCGCGGCGAGGACGACGAGCCCGAGATCGACGACGGTCGCCATGCGGGCGGGCACACGCATGCCGCTGAAGCCGGGAACGAAGCGATAGAACAAATCGTACGGACGCGAGGGATGGACTCGATAGTGTTCACCGGGCCCCATCGATACCCACACCGCCACGATCGTCATGAACGCGTAGGTGACGACGAGACGCCGCCACTCGCCGTGCGATCGAACGGCCATCGCGAGCGCCAGCGCGGCGAACGTGATGGCGACGACTCCAAGAAACAACTGACGCTCCGGTCCGCCCGGCGTCAACAGACCGCCCCAGCTCCAGCCGCCGGGGGCGTTCCTGAAGTAGTCGACGAGCCGCGCGCTGTAGTACGAAAAATCTTCCGCGCCGCGGTCGAGGTTCCGCTCGCGCTGCACGCGAAGGTAGCCCCACGCGAACGGCGCGAGCGCGGCCCCGATGCCGAGGCCGGCCATCGCGAGGTCACCGGCGATGCGCGCTCGCGGAAGCCGCGGGCGTACGAGCTCCACAGCGATGACCACGGCGGCGGCGACCGAGAAGAAAAACAGGAAGTACCCGTTCGACCAGGCCTGCAGGACGAACGCGGCCGCGAACGCCGCCAGGGCACGGCGCGAACCGGTCGCGAAATACCGATGCAGCGCCCACAGGGCCAGCGGCATCCAGCCCGCCATCAGCACCTGGAGATGCGTGATCTGGCTCGCGCGATACGGGTTGAAGACGAACGCGACCGCCGCAAGGAACGCCGCATCCTTGCGGCCGAACAGCTCGCGCGCCAGTCCATACGTGCCAACGCCGCCCAGGCTGTAGGAGCCGAGAAACGCGACGTTGTAGACGAGCACGGCGTTCCGCGTCAGCCATTGCAGCGGCGCGGTGAAGACGGCGACGCCGAGCATGTGCTCGGCGTACGCGAGCGTGTGCCGGTGCGGATACAGAATCGGCGCGTCCCAGAATCCGCGCAGGCCGTGCGCGAGACGATCGGCGTCCCACGCGAGGAGAAACGTGACGAACGCCGGATCGGCAAGCCCGCCCGGCAGCGCGTACGTCGCCTTCCGGATCAGCGGGTACGTCGTGACGATCGCCGCGACGAGGAAGACGAGCGCGACGAGGGCCAGCTCACCGAAAGAAGAACGCAAAGGCCGCGAAGACATTCAAGAGGAGAGGAGGATCGCGTTCCCGGCGGGATCGCGGACGACGGGGCCTTCCGGGGCTGTGTCGATCGAAATGCCTGCCGCGCGCACTCGCTCCTCGACCGTCGCGCGCGCGGCATCGCCCGGCAGCTTGACGACGAAGTGTCGCAGGCCGATTGCGCCCGAGGGCGGCGGCGGCGCGCCGACGCCGGCCCACGTGTTCAGGCCGATGTGATGGTGATATCCACCCGCCGACACGAACAGCGCGCTGGGGCCGTAGCGCTGCATCAATTGGAATCCAAGCACGTCCACGTAGAACCGCTCGGCATCCGCCAGCCGCGAGACGTGCAGGTGCACGTGGCCGATGACGGTCTCCGGCGCGAGGCCCCGGCCGTCGCGGCCGTTGTCCTCGGCGAGAATCGCGTCGACATCGAGCGGGTCGGCGCCCATCTGCAGCCGGCCGTTGACGAACGGCCACTCGGCGCGCGGACGATCGCGATAGATCTCGATGCCGTTGCCGTCCGGATCGGCAAGATACAGCGCTTCGCTGACGCCGTGATCGGCCACGCCCTGCAACACCGTATCGGTCTCGATCATCCGTCGAAGCGCGCGGCCGAGATCGGCTCGCGACGGCACGAGGACGGCGAAGTGGTACAGCCCGGTCGTGCCGCGCACGCGCGGCGCGTTCTCGCACTGCGACAGGACCAGCAGATCCGATCCGCCCGCACCGAGCCACGCGTTCCGCTGGTCGCGGCGGTGCGTCACGAAACCGAGATGCGCTTGGTAGAACCGTACCGATCGATCGAGATCGGAAATCGTGAGATGCACGCCGCCGATGGCCGTCGCCGGATCGATCACGAATCGCTCGCGACGACGTGCTGGCGCGATTCGCCGAGCCGGTCGATGCCGAGCGCCACGAGGTCACCCGGCTTCAGATACACCGGCGACGGCTTCATGCCGAGCGCGACGCCGGATGGCGTGCCCGTGCTGATGACGTCGCCCGGCAGCAGCGTCATGAACTGGCTGACGTAGCTCACGAGCTCCGCGACGTCGAAAATCATGTTCGCCGTCGAGCTCTTCTGCCGCACCTCGCTGTTGACGGTCAGCCACATGTCGAGCGCGGCGGGATTCGGAATCTCGTCAGGCGTCGCCAGAAACGGCCCGAGCGGCGCGAACGTGTCCGCGCTCTTGCCTTTCACCCATTGCCCGCCTCGCTCGAGCTGGAACTCGCGCTCCGAGTAATCGTTGTGCAGCAGGTAACCGGCGATGTGGCGCGGCGCCTCGTCACGCGTGACGTACTTCGCTCGTTTCCCGATCACCACGGCAAGCTCCACTTCCCAATCGACCTTCCGGCTGTTTCGCGGGATGACAAGCGGATCATCCGGTCCGACGATGGACGAGCTCGCTTTGAAGAAGATGACCGGCTCTTTGGGGATATCCGCGCCGCTTTCGGCGGCGTGGTCGCGGTAGTTGAGGCCGATGCAGATGATTTTGCTGGGACGGCAGATCGGCGGACCCAGCCGCGTCTCGCGCGGCACGCGCGGCGCGCGAGCCGCTTCCCGCTCGCACCAGCCGCGCAGCCGTTCGAGACCGTCGCCGCCGAAGAACGTCTCGTCGTAGTCGGCCCCGAATTGCGATGCGTCGATGCGCGCGCCGTCCTGCCGTTGAACGCCAGGCCGTTCGCGGCCGGCCTCGCCGAAGCGAATGAGCTTCACGCGGCCTACTATAACCGTGGTGTCAGACGTGTCAGACGTGTCAGACACGTCTGACACCTTAGCGCTGCGACGTCGGCACGCGCTCGGCGAGCAGGCGCTCGACGTCCGCGGTAATCTCGTCTTTCGTTTCCTGATGAAATTTTCCGCTCGCGGCGCCCGGGAATCCGGCGTGGACGCCGCGGACGCGCCCATCGCGTCCGAGATAGAACGTCGTCGGAAATGAATTGAGGTTCACGGCCTGCGGCATCTTGTCGGCCAGTTCCCGCGGCTCGCCGGGCAGCAGGACCGTGTACTCGATCCCATAGCGCTTGTTGAACGCGCGCAGGCGCGTCGGATTCTTCAGCTGCGCCGCTTCTTCGAACGACAGGCTGACGATCTCCAATCCGCGGCCGCGATACTTGCGATACAGCTCCACGAGGAACGGCGCCTCGTCGTGGCAATTCGGGCACCAGCTGCCGGAGATGCTGACGATGACGACCTTGCCGCGGAATCGATCGTCGGTGTTCGACACGATCTTGCCGGAGAGATCCGGGAAGCTGAAACGGAGCGGCTCGGTCGGATCTCTCATCGTCGTGAAGCGCGACGGATCGCTCGGCTCGGGCAGCCCTTTCGCGCGCGCGATCTCCGAACGGATCGCGGTCAGCGGGTTGTCCTTGTTCTGCACCACCGCGAGGGTGCCGTCGGCCTGCGGCGTCAACTCCACGCGCAGCGGACGCGCGCCGGAGAAATGACTGAGGACGAACGTGCCGTTCGCGAACGTGCCGGTCAGCGTGCCGGTGTCACCGTCGACGCGCAGAATCGCAGCCGAGACTTCACCGCCCGACTGGCGCACGATCAACTGCCACGCCGATTCCCCCTTCGAGCTCTGCACCTGCACGTTCCAGAGTCCGGCAATCGACGGCACGTTGGCGGCTTCGACCTTGACCGGCGTGAACCGCTTCGCCTGGAACGGATACGGCGCGCCGCGCGTGCCGCGCGAGTACTGCCCTTCGAGCCGGCCGTCCTTCAGCGTCGCTTCGAGCTTGGTCTCGTACTCGTCGAAGCTGAGCACAAGTGCGCCGTTCTCGAAGCTGCCCGTCGTCGACGTCAGCTTCTCGTCGCCGTTGAAGAACGAGCCCTTCGCGCTCGCGCCCGTCCCGGAGAGCTCGAGGCGGAACGGAACCTCCACGCTGTTGACGATGACGGTCGCGTCCCACAATCCGTTGAGCGACTGCGCACGAGCGGACGCCGGGAGCACCAGCAGTGCGACGAGCGCCGCCGCGATGAATCCAACCACATTCATTCTCATAGGCCTGCCTGAAACAAAAAGGCCCGGAAGGGGTGTGCCTTCCGGGCCTGGGATCCGCTGGGTTCGGGTCGTCTGGACGTCTTACGTCGGCACGATCCGCAGAAACCGAGCGCGACTCAGGCCGGAGGCATCTCCGGCCCGACAACACGAGCACTCGCAGACGCGGATCACGATCACGAAGCTATTTATCGTCGCGAAGCCGGCGGATAGTCAATCGAAAACTTTTCATACCGAATCGAGCGGGGTGTCCGCTCGGTCACGCGACGGTTCCAACCGCGGAGGTCGCTGAGAACGCAGAGAGAATCAAAACTCTGCGATCTCTGCGTCCTCAGCGGTTGCTTCAGAAGCCCGGATGGAAATTGACGGCGAGGGTCCACCCCTGCGGTCTCGGATCGAGCGCGCGCACGGCGTCGATCTCGAAGACGAAGCCGCCGGCGTTGAGCCGCACGCCGGCGCCGACGCTGCGGAGCATCGTGCGTGTGTGCGACGCGGTGTCGAACGCGCCGGCATCGGCGAACACGAGGGCGTCGATCGGCAGCGCGTTCGACGCGGACACCCGCCCGAACGGTCCGACGAGCGGGACGCGGAACTCGGCGTTCGCGACGGTCATGCGCGCGGTGGTGAGCACGGCGCGCGGATCGTAGCCGCGGACGAGATCGCGCAGGTTCCACACCAGCGGGAGCAGCCGCGGATCGCCGGCGCCGCTTCCGTAGCGGCCGACATGTTCGACCCGGAGCGCGAGGCTGACGGGCCTGATCGGCATGACATAGCGGCGGTAATCAGCGGTCAGCGTGAGGAGCGACAGATCGCCGCTCGTCTTCGCCGCTTCGAGACGGTACCGCGTGCCGAGCACCGGCGCGGTCGTACCGAACACCGACGCGTCGTAGACGAGCGCGGCCGCGCTGTCGACGAGCATCACCGGCGCGCCGCCGGGCATCCGGTCGTTCTGTTCGCGCACCATCCGCCCCGTGGAGACCGAGTACACCTGCGTGGCCAGCTCGCGGTCGAACGCGATGGCGTGCGCGCCGGCGCTGACCTCGAGCCGCCGGGCGGCGCTGAACGGGTACATCGCGACGCCGGAAATCTGACGATGGATCTGGCGCGCGACGGTCGTTTCGCGCGACACCGTCTCCCCGGTCGAGGACAGCCGCGAGTCGCCGATGACGATCGGGATTTGCCCGCCGACCACAGCCCAGTTCCAGCGCGATTGCCGATTCAGGTACGCGGTCTGGACGGCGAAGTCGCTCACACTGCCGCCCACCTGCACCGCCGTCTGCAACTGCCGCTCTTCGAGCAAATCGGACAGCGCGAACGACATGCCGGCGCGGAAGAATCCCCCGAGCATGCCGCCGCCGGCGGCCAGGTACGGCTGACCGAGGCCGCTCAGCGAGAGCTTGCGTCGATACGGCTTCGTGTCGAGCGAGGTGAGCGTGGGCGCGGGGAGAGCGGTCGACCGCTCCGCGACCGATGACTTATCAGCAAAACTCTCCACCACGGAGGACACGGAGGACACTGAGGAAAAAACGGTTCTGACCTCCGTGTCCTCTGTGTCCTCTGTGGTGGAGAGTTTCTCCCTGGTGGAGAGCTTCCGGTCGTCGACGGACATCACACGAACTGCGTACTCGCCACCCTCGTACTCGCTGAACGCAAGGCGGCCGCCGCGCGAGACCGACAGCGCGGGGCTCAGCGCGGTCAGCCCGCTCACGCCGCCGCGCGCGTCGGTGATCTGATGGATCGCGCCGTCCGCCATGTCGAGACGGAAGACGTTGCTGACGTCATTCACGTCGGCGACGAAATACAGCGCGTCGCGGATCCACTGGGGATCGATGTGCTTCACGTGCGGGATGAACGGCAGCGCGCGCACGGCGCCGGTCTCGACGTCCAGCGCCCCGAGCCGGTATTCGCCGAAGGTCAGCGAGGGCAGCGCGGACGTGAACCGATCGCTGACGAACGCGATCGTCTTCCCGTCGGGCGACCAGGCGGGCTGCAGATCGGCGTACGCGTCGGAGGTGAGCCGGCGCAGCACGTCGCGATCGAGATCGAGCTCGTAGAGATCGCTCGTCCCGCCGTGCATCGCGGAGAAGACGAGGCGTGTCCCGTCGGGCGACCACGCCGGCGAAAAAATCTGATCGAGCTCATCGAACGTGCGCTCGCGCCGCACCGCGCCGTCCGGCATGTCGAGGATCGTCACAACCGGATGACCGCCCTGAATCGACGCGAGCGCGAAGCGCCGGCCCGCCTGATCCCACGCGCCGGCCGACTCAAGGAACTGCAGGCTGTCGAAGTGGGGATCCGCCGCCGTGCTCACCAGCTTTCGGATCACCGCGCCGGTGGCCGCGTCGGCAAGGAAGACGTCGATCGAGTAGCCGTCGCGCTCCGAGAGGAAGACGATCTGCCGGCCGTCGGGACTGAGCGCCGGCGCGATGTTCACGCGGCCGGCGCGCTTGCCGGCGCCGACCGTGAGCGTCGACGCCGGGCTGCGGGCCGGGTCTCGGCGCCCGAACATTTCCTTCAACGACGCGTGCCAGTCGCGCGACAGCGTGTCGGCGTCGACGCCGGTGACATCCGTCAATCGTCCGACCGCGCCGCCCTTGGCGCCGGACGCGAGTGCGCACGCGGCGAGATCCTCGCCAAAGCGGCCGCTCAAGTACACCCACAACGCCTGCCCGTAGCGATACGGAAACCATTTCGGCGAATCGAGCTGCTGCAGCGTCGGCAGCCGATCGTGATCGACCGCGTCGCGCAGCCACATCCCGGTGTTCGTGTCGAACCCGCCGACCGAGAGGTATTCCGCCATGCCTTCGGCGAACCACAGCGGGAGCAGCGCGAGCGAGCGGCCGGCGCGCTTGAGGATGTCGCGCTGAAACGCGTGGACGAGCTCGTGGCCGAGCACGTGATCGGTCTCGCCGAGGCCGACGGCGAACGGCAGCACGACGCGCCCGCGATTGTGATCCGTGAAGCCGCCGATGCCGTCCGGCAGCAGGCCATCCACGACCGTCGTCTGCCGGAAATGCGCGTGGCTCGCGTACAGGATGATCGGCGGCCGGTCGGCGAGCGTGTGATGGAGCGCCGCCGACAGGCGGTCGTACCACCGCTCCGCCATGCGCGCGGCGTCGAGCGCCGCGTCGCGTTCCTCTGGGTAGTAATAAATGTCGAAGTGCGCAGTCGGCAGGATGCGGAAGTCGAACGACTCGACCTGCACTTTATTGCGGCCGAAATACTGCGCGCTGGCGGGCGCGGCTGCAGACAGCGACGCCAGGGTCGCGAGCGTGATCGCCAGCGCTCTCGTCACGGTACGTCCTCCCGTGGAACCGCCGCTGTCGGAAGTGAAAAGGCCCGGTGTGTGCGGCCACCATAACATAAGATCGCGTGGTGCGGACCTGGCCAATGGTCTCAGCGTCGCTGGCGACGGTAATTACGATCTTCGCCGCCGGGCGCGAGCCCGCGGGCTTCAGAGTTCAGACTTCAGACTTCGCCCTTCAACCGCCGCTCCGCGACACGCGCCCCTTTCAGTCGGGCATCGAGATCACGAGCATCACGGCAACGGTCACCGACAAGGATGGCCGCCTGATTACCGGCCTGGGGCGCGAGGCGTTCGAGGTGTACGAGGACGGCACACTGCAGAAGGTCACGCAGTTCACCAACGAGCGCGTGCCGGTCGGCCTCGGCGTCCTGCTCGACATCAGCGACAGCATGTTCGGCAGGCGGATTCAGGACGCACGCGCCGCCGTCGACCGCTTTCTCTTCGAGCTGCTCGACGCGAGCGACGAGTTCTTCGTGCTCGCCTTCAACCATCAGGCCCGGCCGTTGACCGGCTGGACGCACGTCGCGACGGACGTCCGCCGCGCGCTCGACGGCCTGAAGCCGTTCGGCGGGACCGCGGCGTACGACGCCGTGATCGAGTCGCTGCCGATCATCGAGCGGCGATCGCGCCAGCGCGCGGCGCTGCTCCTCATCTCGGACGGCGCCGACACGGCGAGCACCGCGACGATTCGTGACGTGCGATCGGCGCTGCACCGCAGCGACGCGTTCGTCTACGCCATCGCCATCGACTCGCCGGAGCGGCAGGCGATCAACACGCGGGTGAACCCGCAGGCGCTGCGCGAAATCACGGGCGAGAGCGGGGGGCGCACCGAGGTCGTCCAGAACGCCGAGGAGCTCAACGAGGCCACGGCGCGAATCGCCGAGGAGTTGAACAGCCAGTACGTGCTCGGCTACACGTCGCCGCGCGGCGCCGACGGCAAGTTTCACAGCATCCGCGTCCGCGTGCCCGGCTCCGAGTATCGCGTCCGCGCGCGCACCGGCTACGTCGCGACGCCGGTCCGGCGCCCCAGCAATCGGTAGCGAAGTTCGAACTCAGAACTTAGAACTCAGAACTCAGAACTCAGTACTTCCGAACCGGCAGGCCAAACGCTTGACTCAGTCAACTAATCTGTTGACAATGTCCGCCGATGACTGCCAGGCCTGCCGTCCCGGCCCGCGCGATCGACGCCGTGCGCGGCTTCAACCGCTTCTACACCCGTCAAATCGGTCTGCTCGGCGAGCACATCTTCGAGAGCCCGTTCTCGCTGAGCGAGACGCGCGTGCTCTACGAGCTGGCCCACCGTGACGGCCCGACGGCCAGCGATCTCGGCAAGGATCTCGGTCTCGACGCCGGCTATTTGAGCCGGATGATCCGCCGCTTCGAGGGGCGCGGCCTCATCACGCGCAGCTCGTCGCCGACCGACGGCCGCCGGAATCATCTCCGCCTGACCCGGCGCGGCCGCACCGCGTTCGCGCCGCTCGAGACGCGCGCGCGCGCCGCAGTCGGGTCGATGCTCGGCCATCTCTCGTCGACCGAACAACGCCAGGTCGTCGATGCGATGTCGACGATCGAGCGCGCGCTCGCCAGCCAGACCGCCGATCGCGCCCCTTACGTGCTGCGTCCGCATCAGGCCGGCGACATGGGATGGGTCGTGCACCGCCACGGCGCGATCTACGCGCGCGAGTGGGGGTACAACGAGGATTTCGAGGCGCTCGTCGCGCGTATCGTCGCCGATTTCCTGGAGCACTTCGATCCGAAGCGCGAGCGCTGCTGGATCGCGGAGCAGGACGGCGCGATTGTCGGATCGGTGTTCGTCGTGTCGAAGTCGAAGGCCGTCGCCAAGCTGCGTCTGCTGCTCGTGGAACCGAGCGCGCGCGGCCTGGGGATCGGACGCCGGCTCGTCGACGAGTGCGTCCGCTTCGCGCGCGTCGCCGGCTATCGCACGCTGACGCTGTGGACGCACAGCCAGTTGACGGCGGCGCGCCGCCTGTATCGACAGGCCGGCTTCGCGCGCACGCATCAGGAGCGCAATCACGCCTTCGGACTGGATCTCGTCGACGAGACGTGGGAGTTGCAGCTTCGCTGAGGTGCCTGGTGCTGGGTGCTGGGTGCTAAGTGCTGGGTGCTGGGTGCGGCACCCAGCACCGAGCACCTGGCACTCAGCACAGCACCAGGCACCAAGCACCCAGCACTAGGCACTTTTACTGTTTCACTTCACTCATGAGCGCCAGCGGATTGCGATCCGCGTCGCGGAGGAACGCCATCCACAGATCGGCGTGCGGCAGCTTCGCGACGAGGTGCGGCGGGCTGTCGAACGCGACGCCGCGCGCCTGCAGGACGGCGGCCGCCTGCTGGATGTCGTCGACGTCGTAATAGATGATAGACGAGGGGTGATCGTACTCCGCGGTCTCGGGCAGCGACAGCATCAGGCGGATGCCGCCGCAGTCGAAGAACGCCATCTTCGGCGGCGCCTCGAACAGGAGCCGCATGCCGAGCGTGTCGCGGTAGAACGCCACCGCGCGCGGCAGGTCGTGCACGATCACCGCGATCTGCCCGATCGCCGAGAGCCCGAAGGTGCCTGCGATTGCCGTCATCACTCCACTCCTCCTTGCTGCGCGCTGCGTGCCGCGCGCTGCGTGTCGTGCTATATTCATTTAGCTACGCTAACTAGATATTTAGCACATGCAACTAAGTGACGTCAACCACGCGATCGCGAACCGCCTGCACTCCGCCGCGATTCATCTGCTGCGGCGCCTGCGCCGCCACGACGAGGCGATGGGCCTGTCGCCGGCGCGCGCGTCGGCGCTGTCGGTCGTGGTGTTCGGCGGGCCGGTCACCATCGGCGATCTCGCGCACGCCGAGCACGTCAGCCCGCCCACGATGACGCGGCTCATCCTCGGCATGGAGCGCGACGGCCTCGTGCGCCGCGAGAGCGACGCGCGCGACGGCCGCATCGTGTGGCTGCATCCGACGTCGAAAGGGACGCGCTTCCTCCACGAAGGGCGGGACCGCCGCGTCTCCGCACTGGCCGAGCAGCTCGCCACGCTGACGGACCGCGATCGCCGGACGCTGGCGTCGGCGTCGGAAATCCTGGAGCGGCTGCTCCGCCCGGCCGCCCGCGCCTCCGCCGCTGAGCGTCCCGAACGCCGTGCCGTCACGCCGCCCGAGGTCCGGCCCCAACGCGCGAGGCGCCGATGAACGCGCTGGTCCTCAGTGCGGCGATCGCGGTGCCGCTCGCCTCATTCGTACACGGCCAGACGCCTAGTCAGCGCGGCTCTGCCGATGTCGTTCCCAGGGTGACGGCGAAGTCGCGATCGGTTCAACCGGGCGAGCTCGTCGTGCTGACGATCACGCCGCCGGCCCGCGTCGACGCGGTCCGCGTGCGCGCATTCGGTCACGAGGTGGCGGCGTTTGCCTCATCGAACAAAGACGCGGGCGCGTGGCAGGCGCTCGTCGGCATCGATCTGGACGTGAAACCTGGCACCTATCCCGTCGCGATCGACACGGACGCCGGCCGGCTGCGCACGACGTACGACCTGGTCGTGCAGCCGCGCCGGTTCCCCACGCGCCGTCTGACGGTCGACGAATCGTTCGTGAATCCTCCACCCTCCGAGCGCGAGCGCATCGAGCAGGAAGCCAGGTTGCTGGATCAGGTGTGGCGGGCGCCGTCAGGCGAGCGGCTGTGGACGGAGCCGTTCGTGCGGCCGGTGGCCGAGCCGGCGAACAGCCGCTTCGGAACGCGAAGCATCTTCAACGGCGTGCCGCGCAATCCGCACGGCGGCGCCGACTTCCTCAGCCCGAGCGGAACGCCCATTCATGCGCCGAACGCCGGCCGCATCGCCATCGCTCGCAGTCTGTATTTCTCGGGCAACACCGTGGTCATCGATCATGGCCTCGGCCTGTTTTCGATGCTCGCGCACCTGTCGGTCATCGACGTCCACGAAGGCGACCGCGTATCGGCAGGCCAGATCGTCGGCCGCGTCGGCGCGACGGGGCGCGTCACCGGCGCACATCTGCACTGGGCGGTGCGCGCGAACAGCGCGCGCGTGGATCCGCTCGCCGTGCTCGCCCTGCTTGGAAAAAACGCAGAAGAACGCTGAGGCCGCGCATTCTTCGCGGTCTTTGCGTTCGACGATGTTCGTTCGGCCGGCCGCATTCTAGCGCCGCCGATCCGGCTGAGCTTCGCAGTGTCAGCGAAATGCATGAGCGCTGTTCGAACTCACGACACGCCCGGCGGGCGCGGAAACCCTTTCCAAACGAGTCCGCTGAATTCGGCGTTGGTACTCAAATTGCGAATGGCTGTGCAACTATGGCTATCTCGGTGAGTGGAGCGACTCCGGCGATCGATACCGACACCAGCGTTCGCGTCATGCGGTGGACCTTCCGGCGGGACCATGAAACGGTCGTCTGCGAGTTGGGTCTGACCGGCGACAATTCGGCGTACGAGCTGCGAATCGCCCCTCCATGGAATCCTCTCGGCGTCAGCAACGAGCTATTCGACGACGCGCTGGCCGCATTTCACCGGCACACGGCCATCGAACGGATCCTCGTGCAGGAAGGCTGGTCGCTCGAGAGCTTCACGTCCGACCGCGTCCCGCGCTGACGAACGATCAAACGACCGGACTCACGACCAACGACTACTGACGGCTGGCGGCCGACAACTCGCGACTACGTTCGTTCGCCAGCGGCAGCCGGACGACGAACGTGGAACCCTTCCCTTCGCCCTCGCTCCGGGCTTCGACCAATCCGCCGTGCAATTCGACCAGGTGGCGCGCGATCGCGAGCCCGAGTCCGAGGCCGCCGTGTTGCCGCGTGAACGAGGCGTCCGCCTGACGGAATTTGTCGAACACGTACGGCAGAAACGCGGTGGGAATGCCGGCGCCGGTGTCGCTCACCTGCAGCTCAGCGTTCCCGTTCACCGCGCCCACGGCGACGGTGATGCGTCCGCCCGGCGGCGTGAACTTCACCGCGTTGGACACAAGATTCCACACGACCTGCTGGAGTCGGGCCGCATCGCCGAACACCGACACGGGAGCCGGCGCATGCACGTCAACGTGAATCTTCTTGGCCGTGGCCGCCGGCGCGATGGCGTCTACGCTGCGGTTGGCCACGGCCGCCAGATCGATCGTCTTCAGCTCGAGGCGGACGTTGCCCACCATGCCGCCCGCGACGTCGAGGATGTCGTCGACGAGCTTCGCCTGCGCCTGCGCATTCCGCTCGACTGCCTCGACGGCGCGCCGCGATTTCTCCTCATCGAGCTGGCCGGCGGCGAGCATGCGCGACCAGCCCAGAATGGCGCTCAGCGGCGTGCGCAGCTCGTGCGACACGGTCGCGAGGAATTCGTCCTTCAGCCGATTCAGCTCGTCGGCCTGCCGGAACAACCGCGCGTTTTCCACGGCAAGCGAGACGCGGCGCGCGAACTCTTCGACCAGCGCGACGTCGGCGGCCGTGTAATCGCGGTGCGACTCCTGCTCCGTTGTGCCGAAGGCCATCACGCCGATCGGACGTCCGCGGACGAGGAGCGGCGCGCCGACGAACGCATAGGGCCGCAGTTGCTCGCCCAGGGTCAGCAGCTCGGGATCGAGGTGCTCGACGCGTGACATCGCGGCCTCGAGCTCCTTGTTCGAGACGACCAGCGTCTCGCCGGTCCGCATGACCTCGCTGGAGTAGGTTGGCGGATTGCGCGACGGCGCATCGAGCAGACGGCGCGTCAGCTCGCCAAGGAGCGGCTCTTTGTCGCGCACGACATGACCCCATGCGAAGTGGCGCAGCACGCCGCGCTCGTCCTGCACGAGCACGTTGCAGTAGTCGCCTAGCCGCGGCAGCGCGATGTGCACGGCGCGATCGAGCGTCTGCTCGTAATCGAGCGACGAGGTCAGCAGCGCGCTGACCTCGGCGAGGAATTGCAGCCGGTCGCGCGCAGACACCGCCTCCGCCTTTGCCGCGCGTTCGCGATCGAGCAGCTCCTGCTGAAAGCGCTCGATTCGCAGCCGATCGCTGATGTCGCGCGCGATCTTCGACGCGCCGATGGTGTCCCCGTCCGGATTCGCGATCGGAGACACGGTGATCGAAACGTCGACAATCGTTCCGTCTTTGCGGACGCGGCGGGTCTCGAACGGCTCGACGCGCTGTCCGCTGCGGATGCGCGAGAGCACGTGGTCTTCTTCGGACTGCAGCTCGGAAGGAATGATGAACGTGATCGGCTGGCCGATGGCTTCGGCCGCGGAATAGCCGAACAAACGCTCCGCCCCTCTGTTCCACGATGTCACGATGCCGTTGAGATTCTTGCTGACGATGGCGTCGTCGCTCGACTCGACGATCGCGGCGAGCTGTCGACCCGCAAGCGCGCTGCGGCGGAGGTCTTCGTTCAGCCGTGCGATCAGCGCGCCGATGGCGATGAACAACACCAGCGCGATCGCGTCCACGGGATTGGCCAGCGTCAGCGGACGACCGGGGTTGACGAACCACAAGGTCGCGGCTGAGGCGGACAGGGCGGTCGCAAAAAGTCCGGAACCGAAGCCGCCGTACCAGCTCGCGACCAGCATCGCGGGAAAAAACAACAAGTACGGCGTCGTATCGCCGAGCCAGGGATGCAATGCGAATCGGACGAGCACCGCGGCAACGACGGCGCCGGCGGCAACGACATAGCGGCGGAGAACCGAGATCGGGCGGGTCACAAAGAATGAGGGAAACGGTCGAGCTTTACCACGAAACCTCGTCACGTATCATTGGGGCATGGTACCAACGGTCCGCCGTCCTGCTCTGGTGCTCGTCGCCGCCACCAATCCCATCAAGCGCGCGGAACGGATCGCGCTGATCGAGCAAGCGGGCCATCGCGTCATCGAAGCGATCGACGGCGTGCATGCGCTGGCCTCGGCCGCGCGGCACTTGCCCGACGTCGCCATTGCGGACGTCGTGATGTCGAAGCTCGACGGCATGCAGTTGACCGCCCGGTTCGCGTCGAACCCGGACATGCGCGACATTCCGACCATTTTGGTGCGCGACTCCGGATCGGAGATGGAATCGCACGACGACGTTCATCCCATCGTCTCGTCCGAGGACGAGCTGATGCAGCATCTGCATCGCCTTCTCGCGGCGCGGACGACGCAGACCGAGCAGTGCCGAACGCTGCGGCGCGCGCTGGCCGACATCCGCGCAGCGGCGCAGGGCTCCCACAACGACGCGGCCACGCAGCGCGATCTCGCGCGGCAGATCGCGAGCGGCACCGCCGAGACGATGATCAGCGTGCTCGTCGCCGACGACAACGCCCGCTACGTCGAAGCGAACTCCGCGATCTGCGCGCTGACCGGCTACCCGCGTGAGAAACTCCTCGAAATGTCGATCTGGGACCTGTCCGCGGAGGACGTCGTCGAGCGCGGACAGCGCGCCTGGAAACGTTTCCTTCGAGACGGGCGGTACGAGGGCTCGTACCGGATCCGGCGCAGCACCGGCGAGCCTGTGACGATCCGCTGTTCGTCGGCAGCGAATGTCGTACCCGGGCTTCACGTTTCGACGATGGCCCCGCCCAGACTGCTTCACGCCCTCAGAACCTGACCACCGACAACAGGGGATAGTGGTCCGATCCGAACCGGCTCGGCACACGCTGAACCTGGATCGTGCCCACTGGTCCTTTCGCGAACACATAATCGAGCGTCGCGCGCAGGCCGAGCGGTCCGGCCCACGTCGATCCGGCCAGAGCCGGCGCGTCGGGGAACGCGCCGCGCAGCGCGCGAATCGCCGGCTCGCGCTCGCCGAGCCAGGCATTGAAGTCGCCGGCCAGCACCGTCGGTCCAGGAAACGGCAGCGACTCGGTGAGCGCCGCAACGAGCGCGTCCACCTGACGCTTGCGCGCGGTCAGCGGTCCGCCGTGGAACAGCGCGAGAGCCGTATCGAGATGCACGTTCGCGAGGCGCACCCGCCACGCGGCGCCGGTGGTGGTTTGTCCGCCGACGGTCGCCACCGCAGCGACGCGGCGCTGGCGTTCGATCGGCAGCTCGACGGCGGCGGGATCGGACAGCGGCAGCGTCGAGAGAATCGCGTTGCCGCGATCTTCCGGATCGTCGGCGAGGGCGCCGTTTCGCATTGACGGCGTATAGAGCAGCGCCAGCCCGCGCTCGCTGGCGACACGCCGCACATCGCGCGTGTGTTCGGCGTGAAGCGCGTGAGCAATGCGCGAGGGAACCGCCGACAGGATGGTTGCGCGCGCCGGCACGTCGCTGCCGTGGCGATACATTTCCTGGAGCAGGAGCACGACGGCGTCGACCGGCTCGCCGCGCGTGAAGTCGCCGCGCTGCACGGCATCGACGAGCGCGCCGAGATCGCCGCCGCCGACGTGAGTATTCCAGCTGACGATGGCGAGGCGATCCATCGGACGGTTCGGCGTGCGCGCCGGCTCGCGCTCGTACACGACCGGTCCGACCATCGCGCACCAATCGGCGAGGCGGGCGCGCGTGCGCTCGTCGCGCGGCGTGATCCACGCGACGACGGTTTCAGGCGGCGATTCGCGAAGCGAGACGACGCCGCGGCAGACAGGCGCGGTCGCGAGATCCGGTACTCTCGGCGCACGCGCGCACGCAGCCGCTCCGGCAAGCAGCACGACGAGCAGACTGACCACGTTGAGCAGGCGGTGCACGAAGTAACTCTGGAAGGGTCTTAGCGGCGGCGCCGTCGGCGCGTGGACTCACGAGCGACCGTTCGTCGCGGCTCAGCCGGCCGGTACGTCTCCGAACCGGAATACGTCCGATAATCCCTGACCGCGTGGAGCGGCGTGTGACGCATCGCTTCGCGATCATGCGCCATCGCATCCGAGAGCTCGGCTGCGTGGCTCTGCAACGCTGACATCCGCTCCGTCAGCCTTCGAATCCGCTCGAGTTGTTCCTTCAGGAACGACTCATCCATTGAACATCGACTCCCTGGTCTGTCGTCAGCGAATCCCGTGCCAGGGATAACAGCTGGAGAATACGGCAGTCAATCGCACCGAATGGACAACCACCCACAGCTCATGTGACTGGCGGGTCCGCAGACGAGCCTCGCGGCGTCACACTCTGACGAGAATCCCGGTAGCGGGTTGCCCCGTCGCCTGCGCAATGGCTGAGGCATAGAGTGCGACCTGGCGTCGATACCGATCCTCGCCAAGCGCGGCAATCTCGCGGTCGGTCTTGTAGTCGACGACGGTCCACGTCCCGTTTTCTTCGAACGCCAAATCGACGATGCCTTCGACGAGGACACCGTCGGCGAGCGCGCAGGTGATCGGCGTCTCACGCCGGCACGCGCCCCGGGCGTCAGCGGCGCGCGCGCGCACGAGCAGCTCATGTCCGAGCGCGCGCTGTGCGACGCCGGCTGCCGCCTGCGCCTCCTCATCGGTCATACCCAACACGCGCGCTTCGGCGCTCGCAAGGCTCACGAGTCGATCGAGATCCGCGTCGAACGGCGCCTGTGCGAGCAGCGCATGGACGAGCACGCCGAATCCCGCGCCGGAAGGCCTGTCGAAAGTTTGATCGCTCGAAATCATTACGAGTCGTACTGTCGCGCGACTCGTTACATCGTCATCCGTCATGGCCCATTCGCGGACGGTTTGCACTTGCAGCGACGGAACCGAGCCGGCGGCCCGCGCATCGTGGCGCGCGAGCTGCCACCGGTCGTACTTCGCACGGCCATCGGCGATGACGTCTTTCGGCACGTCCTTGACGATCAAATCCTCCCGACGGACGCCGAAGAGCCGCGGCTTGTCGAGATCCAACGCCGAGGGATCCCACCACACGACCGAGTAGCCACCCTCATCCGCAAACGTGTGCTGACCGGGACACACCGTCGACTTCGTCGCGGGCTCGTCGCTCGGCCGCTGCAGCACCGAGTCTTTCGACTTGAACGCCGGACATGTCGGACCGCGCGCCGCCGTGCGGCGCGCCGCGAGCGGAGGATAGAGCGCCCGATTCAGCGGACTGAACCAGCCGCCCTCCCATGGCTCGTCGCCGAGCGCCGGAACGACGAGCAGATCGCGCGCGCGCGTCGCGGCGACGTACGCGAGCCGGACGCCTTCGGCCTGATCGCGCGCGACTTCTTCGATCTCGTGATCGTGCAGCTCGTGCGGCGCCCAGCCGCCGATCTTCATCGCGCACAAATTACGCGGCGCGTCGAGATACCGGCTCGCATCGCTGCGCGTCATGCGGCAGGTGAGATCCGCGAGGATGACGACCGGAAACTCAAGCCCCTTGGCCTTGTGCACCGTCATCAGCCGCACGCCGTCGCTGCCCTCTTCGAGAATCGGCGCTTCCGCCGCATCGGCCGACGCCGCATCGCGCAGCTCGTCGATGAAGCCGCGGAACGAGATGCCGCCGCCCGCTTCGTACTGGCGCGCGAGCTCGGCGACGTGCAGCACGTTGGCGAGCGCCTGCTCGCCCGCCGGCCGCAGGATGAATCCGACGTGCGCGCGCGTCTCGGTGAGCAGCCGGCCAATCGTCTCCGCGACCGGCCGAGAGTTCCGGCCGCGATGCAACTGCTGCAGGAGCCGGAGCGCGCCGGCGATCGGCATCAGATGCGCAATCGGCTCCCCGCTGAGCGCGAGCTCGTCACCCGAGTTGCCACCCAGCTCTTTCGGAATCCTGAACGGATGAAACGGCAGCGGACGGAATCGATCGCGGAATTCGAGCAGGTGCTCGTCATCGATGGCGAAGAGCGATCCCTTCAGCGTCGCGAACACCGACAGCTCGTCGTCCGGCCACTCGATCGCGGCCAGCGCCGCGCGAATCGTTTCGACCTCTTCGCGGCCGTGAAACGCCTTGCCGCCGACGAGCAGATGCGGGATGCCGCGCGCTTCGATCGCATCGACGTATCTGCGCGTGACATCTTCGCCAAAGCTGACAAAGCGACGGAAGAGAATCGCGACGTGACGCGGCTGAATGGGGACGCGCTTCTCGGCGCCGTCGCGCTGCCGCTCGCACACCGTCCATCCGTGCCGCGAGTCGATGAGCCAGGCGATGAAGGCGCCAATCGCGTCGGGCAGCGACGCCTCGATGGCTTTCGCCGACGGTTTGGCCGGACCAAATCCACCGCGTCCGTACGGCTTCGGCACCGGGAGCGCGACGAGGGCCGGCTGCGAGTCGTCTGCCGGGCGGTGCGGCGAGAGCGGCACGTAGTCCGATTGCAGCGTCTGGGGATCGCCGGTCATCTCCGCGCGGAACGCCGCGTTGACGAACCGCTGGATCGCGGGCACGCTGCGATAGCTCGTCGTGAGCTGCAGGACGCGGCCGCCGCCGGCCGCCAGGCCGTCGCACACGGCCCAATACGTGCCGACGTCGGTGCCGCGAAAGCGGTAAATCGCCTGCTTCGGATCGCCGACGATGAAGAGCTTGCCGGGCTCGCCGCCGGCGAGCAGCAGCAGGATCTCGGCCTGAATCGGATCGGTGTCCTGGAACTCGTCGACGAAAATCCGCGTGAACTTCGTCTGCAGATGGCGCCGCACGTCGGCGTTGTGCTTGATGAGATCGCGCGCGCGCGCCAGCAGATCGGTGAAGTCGAGCGCGCCCGCGGCCCTCTTCAGCGCCTGATAGCGCTCCGTCGCGCCCGCGAGCTCCTGCTGCAGCGACGCAGCGAGATCCGCGTCGGCCTGCTGCCGGAACTGCTGCAGCGCCGCGAACAGCACATCTCGCGCCGACAGGACCTCGGTGCGCGTGACGTCACGGCCGTCCGTCTTCCCGAACTTGTAGCCGCTGCCCTTGCGCGTGCGCGAGAACCCGCGATCGCGCGTGAGATCGACGAGCCTCGCCTCCCATCCGTCGAGATCGCGGCCGCCGAACGACGCCTCGAGCCGGATTTGCCGGCTGAGACGCCGGACAGCCGCCGTGTCGATGAACAGATTGTCGCGCTCAGACCCGGCGGCCGTGAGATCGGCAAGCGTGTGCAGCGCCGCGACGTGACCGTCGATTTCCGCGTCGCGATCGAACGGCGGTCGAACCCATGGATGCGTGAAATCGCGCCATTCGGCAAGCGTCCGGCCGGCGTTCCTCAGGCGATCGATCGGACCGTCATTGACAGTACTTCCAGGCCCGAACGACGGCGCGCTCGTGCGCCGCAGCGCACGTCGGAGCCCTTCGGGCGGATCGCGGAGCGCGTCCTGCAGCCAGCCGCGGAACGCGCGCGCATAGAGACGCTCGGACTGCGGCTCGGTCAGTACGGTGAACAGCGGATCGACTTCGGCTTCGACCGGACGCTCACGCAGCAGCTCGGCGCAGAACCCGTGGATCGTGTTGACGTGTGCCTCTTCGAGCGTGGCGAGCGCTTCGTCCAGCCGCTGCCGGACCTCGACGTCGATCGCGTCGGCACGAACGCGCTCGAGCGATTCGCGCAAGCGCAGCTTCAGCTCGCCGGCAGCTTTCTCCGTGAAGGTGACGGCGACAATCTCAGTCATCCGCGCGCGGCCGGTCGCGAGCACGCGCAGGATGCGATTGACGAGCTCGGTCGTCTTGCCGGTGCCGGCCGCCGCTTCGACGACGAGGGTGTTGTCGAGATCCTCTTTGATGGCTCGCCGAGTTTCGCTATCCATTGCGATGTCTATGCAGAATGGAGCGTGGTGGCAATGTGACGCTTACAACACCGATCACTGAACGGCAGCGCCCGCGGCCACGCTTCGCCGCGGCCATGGGACGCCGCGGCGAAGCGTCTGCGTCAGTTCGCGCCGGGGGTGGGGCCCCCGGCGCCAGTGAAAAATGTTGGCGAGCACTGATGCTGTCCATCTATTCGTTAACTTTTTTGCACTGGCGCTGGGGCCCCACCCCCAGCGCGAGCTGTCGCTGATGCCGCGCGGCGGACCGCGCGGCATGGCCGCGGGCGCTGCTGCATGTTTACTCGTTAACTTTTTTCAGCGCGAGCTGTCGCTGATGCCGCGCCGCAGACGGCGCGGCATGGCCGCAGGCGCTGCTGTCCATCATTCGCCACGCGTGCTTCATCGCATGCTTCGCAGAGCTTCGAGATCGGCAAGTTTGTCTTTTGCTTTGCGCTCGACTCGCTCTTCTTCTCTTGGTCCACAGACTGGGCGGAAGTCGCACCACGTGCAGGCGCGCTCCGCCGGCGCGGCGGCGAGGAAGCCGGTCTCGACGGCGCGATCGATGATCGTCAGTACTTGCAGTCCCTGTCCGCGCGTGTAGTCGTTGATCGGAATCTCGTGCTCGACGAATCCGCCCGCGGTCGTCGAGTAGAACAGACGTCCTGCGACGACTTTCCTGCCGAGCCCGTTCTCCACCGCCACGCTGTACAGAATCGGCTGCAGCACCGTTCCACCGCCGACGATCAAGTCCGGATTCGATCGATTCCGGCCGGTCTTGTGATCCGTGACACGCAGCACGTCGAGGTCGGGCCGCCGCTCGATCAGATCGACCGACCCGTGCAGCACGAAGCGATCGCCCACCACGATCGGATCGCGCAGGCTGCGCGGATCGCGGTCCGCGTCACTCCCGGCTCGCGGGGCCGCGCGCGCGCCGGAGAGTCCAAAACTGAACTCGAAATATTCCGGCTGCCACGCGCCGGCGTCCGCGAGGCGCTGGACCCAGATGCCGAGATCGCGGCGGAGCTCGTTGATTTCGTCGCGCCACACCCGATCGATGGCCGGCGCCAGCCTCTCCGCGTACTCGTCCGCCACGCGATCGACGACCTCGTCGAGCACGCGCGCCGCGTCCGCGACGCGCTCGCGTGACACCGGCAGCTCGCCTCGTGCCTGCATCGCACGATAGAACTCCGCCTGGGCCTGGTGATACAGGCTGCCGCGCGTGAGCGGATCCATCCGGACCAGCGGCTCGGGCTCGTCCCACGGCTCGAGGCGATAGATGGTCGACAGCAGGAACTGGTACGGACAGGTCGCGAAGCGCTGAAGCGCGGAGAGCGAATAGGCCCGCTTGTGCAGCCGGTTCCGATCGATGGCGGCCTCGGTGCCGGGCGCGATGCGGACCAACCCGTCGCTCGGCGACCACGCGGAGCGGCCGCGCGCCCAGCGGCTGATGACCGATCGCCGGAGCGCTTCGTTCAAACCGAGCAGATAGTGCGCGTGCCCCTTGACGCTCGGCGCGTCGCGCGAATCGAGGAGCGGCTTGAGAATCGCCAGGTCGTGCTCGAGGTCGTCGATCGCGCGGTCGGCGTCGCGCGGCGCCGGCCACGCCAGCGTGGCACCCCCCTCTTCAGCTGCCTCCGACGCGAGCACGCGATGATCGGGCACGCGGCCGGTGATGGCGCGCATGACGTCGAGCGCGTAGAACGACGGCACGCGCGCGCGCGTTTCGGCGACGTCGAGCCGTGGATACGACAGGTACAGCCGCTCGGTCGCCGCGCCAATCGCAATCTTCAGCAGCAGGCGCTCGGCGGCGCCGCGCTGTTCCTGCCGCACGAGCGCGCCCCTCTCGCCCCTATCGAGCCTGTCGAGCCTCTCGCGCGCATCGTCGAGGAGGAGCGGATCCTCGCGGGGACGCTGCGGCACAACACGCTCCGCCAGTCCCGGCACGAACACGACGCGGAACGTGCGTCCGCGCGCCTGGCGCGGCGTGCCGACGAACACGCGGCCGTAGCGCCGCGCCGGCGGCTCCCAGTCGAGCGTCACGAGCCGGTCGTGCAGCACGTCGCGCGCTTCTTCGAGCGCGACCGGACCGACGCCCGCCATCGGCCGGAGATCGGCCAGCGTCTCCAGCACACGCGACGGCCGGTGCAGCGCGCGCGTCGCGAGCGCGGAGAAGCGCTGTAGCCAGTCGCCCCACGACGCGCGGTCGGGCCATGACGCGAGGTCGTCGATGATCGGCAGCGCGAACCGTCGCAGGTGGACGAGATTCCGCAGGTCGCGCTCGTATCGCGCGATGCGCGCCGATTCGGGCTCTTCCTTTCTCAGCTCGTCGATCCGGTAGCGATAATCGGCGGCGAGCCCGTCGAGGCGGCGCCGCCACCGCGCGCCGCCATCCGCGCGCGTGCGGCCGCCGACGACTGCCGACTCGACGATGAGCTCTTCCCATTTCCACGGCGAGCGCAGCGTGCCGGCAACCACCGCTTCGTCGTCGGAATCGATATGTCTGTCGGGGCCGACACGCGGGTCGGCCCCTACGACAAGGGAACGCGGGTCGGCCCCGACAACAAGGGAACGCGGGTCGGCCCCTGCGTCGACGGCATCGCGCACCCCCGGTTGTAGGGGCGGACCCGCGTGTCCGCCCAGTCGGTCTGAAAACACCTCGTCGTCCGGCACGACGACCTCGGGTTTCGCGCGCGGCTCGCCGACACGCGGGACCTGGCCGAGCGACAAGTACTCGTCGAACCGTTTGGCGGACAGACCATCGACGGCGCAGGACAGCAGCGCGATGAACGCCCGGCCCGCCGGATCGGGACGCCGCGTGCCCCGATCGAAATAGACCGGGACACCGCCGCGCGCGGACGCGTGCTCGAGCAGCCCGAGATACTGCTGCGGCGTGCGCAGGAACACCGCCATCTCGTCGAACGGCACGCCGCGCGCCGCCTCGTCGAGCACGCGTCTGACGATCTCGACCGCCTCGCGCCCTTCACCAGGCGCCGAGAACAGCCCGACATCGCCCGCTCGCTCGCGAGGCGCGGGCCGATCGTCTCTGAAGATGTAACGGCGGAGACACGACAAGTCTGACGGCTGAAGGCTGAAGGCTGAGGCCTCGGACTCGGGCAGCTGCGCGAGTTCCCCGCCGAGGCTCGTGAGTTGCGTCAGCGCGACCTCGTCACTGTCCGGAACGGTGGCCAGGACTTCGGGGGACCGTTCGATCAGCGCCGCGACGAATTCGCCTTCCGCGCGCGAATCGAGCGGGACGTCGAGCAGCAGCATCGGGAGGCGCGCCCATCGCACGAGGTCGGCGCGGCACGCCTCGGCGGCGGCGCGGAACAGCGCGGCGCGATCGTCGATCGCGGCGCCATCGAGCTGCGCCTCGACGCGCTCGAGCAGCCGCGCGAGATCCTGCAGGCCCGCTCCTGTTGAGATCGTCGAGACCGTCGTGAGCGTCCGCGTCGAAAGTCCGGCGAGCCGCAGCTCGTGCAGCGTGCGCGCGAGCGCTTTGGGAAACCCGGGCATCGACGCCACCGGCGCGAAGTACGCAAGCTCGTTCGCGCCGATCGCGTCGAAGACGGCGCGCGCGGCCATCGCTTCACCGCCGGCCTGGGTCCCGGGCAGACGGGTCGGGATCGCGGCGCGCATCGCCGCGGACCGCGCCGCGAGCTCGGTGAAGCTGAAACGCGAGAGGCCGAACGTCGCGCCGACGCCGCGTGCGATCGCGCGCGCGCAATCGTCCGCCGCCCCGCGCGACGCGCCGACGATGATCAGTTCGGACGCGGAAGGCCGCCCGCCCAGGAACGTCCGCGCGGCATCGAGACGCGCGGCGGCGGACGTCGATGTGATGATCCGGAGCATGTGTCAGGTCCTCCCGGTCGCCGTGCCGGGTCTCCACCGAACGCGGCGCTCGCCGCGTTGAATTCGAGCAACGATCTCACGCCCGCTGGCGGGCGGGGGCTATTCCGCTGCGCGCGCCGAGCTCACGATCCAGATCCAGGATCGCCGCCGGATCGTTCTTGACCAGCCGGAACTTCGCGACGATCTCCCGCGCGATCTTCTCTTCCTCGACCTGCTCGGTGAGGAACCACTGCAGCTCCGTCATCTCGGCGAAGGCCTTTTCCTTGAAACAGAGCTCGTAGAGCGAGTTGATCTCGATGGTGACGCGCTGTTCGTGATCCAGCGCTTTTTCGAACACCGCCGCCAGCGAGTCGAACGCGGTGCCCGGCCGGTCGATGGCCTTCAGCTCGACGTTGCCGTCGCGCGCGAGGACGAAGTCGAACAGCTTCATCCCGTGCTGCCGTTCCTCTTCGCTTTGGAAGCGCAGCCACTTGGCCGCCCCGAGAAACTTCTGACGGTCGCAGAACCCCGCCATGGCCAGGTACGTGTACGACGCCTCGAACTCGGAATTGATTTGCTCGTTGATCGCGCTCAATACCGTCGCATTCATCGGATTCTCCAGCCGTTCACAGGGCCACCATGGAAGAACTTCTCGGGCACCATGATACCGTCCTTCTTGAACACCTCGCCGTCCTTCATCACGAACTGCACCGTCTTCAGCGCCATGATGTCGTCGAGCGGATTGCCGGGGACGGCGATGAGGTCGGCGATCAAGCCGGCTTTGATCGGACCGCGCGTCTTCTCCGTTTCGCTGACCTTGTAGCCGTTGATCGTCATCGCGCGGAGGATGTCGGTGTTCGGAATCCCCGCGTCCTTCCACACTTTCAGGAATTCCATGCACACTTCGCCGCGGGTCTTGCCGGCGACGTAGTAGTCGGCGTCGGTCGAGAACGTGAGCGGCACCTTCAACTCGTACGCGTTCTTCAGGCTCGCAAGCGTCCGCTGATACGCCTGCGGCGACACGGGATGCCCCGCGAGGTTGTCGGGCGTTTCAGTGCCGGCGCGCCAGATGCCTTTCTGCGCCATCAGCTTGTGCATCTCTTCGTTGAGCCCGCCCGTGTGCGCGATCGACCAGATGCCCGCCTCGATGGCGTTCTTCGCGCCGTTGACCGTCTGCACGTGGCCTTCGACCTTCATGCCGACCTTTGCCGCCTCGCGGATGAACAGGCGGATCTCGTCGGCGGTGTAGCCGTACGGCTTGCAGTCGACGCAGATCTTGATCACGCGCGCGCCGAACAGCACGTTCTGGCGCACCGCCTTGATGATCTCGTCGTTCGTGTCGGCGTCGAGATACTCCGGATACACGATGTTGTGCTGCTTCGCCATCTCCGGCGTCGGAAAGAACTGGCCGCCCAGGCCGCCGATGATGATTCCGGAGTTGATGATCGTTGGGCCCGGAATCCACCCCTGCTCGATCGCCTGCCGCAGCGCCGTGTCGGCGTACAGCGCGTTGTTGCCCATGTCGCGGACGATCGTGAATCCCGACGCGAGCATCTGAATGCCGTTCGACGCCGCCTGAATCGCGCGCAGCGCCGTCGACTCCTGCACGTACGTGAAGTAGTAGATGTTGCTCTCCGGCTCCGGCTTGTACGTCAGCGCAAGATGGTTGTGCGCGTCGACGAGGCCGGGCAGCACGGTCATCGCCGACAGATCGACGACGCGCGCGTTCGCCGGGACCTGGACGTTCGGACCGACGTCGCGAATGCGCGTCCCTTCGACGAGGATGATCTGATTCGTGAGGATGCGGCCGGCTTCAGGATCGAGCAGTCGTCCCGCTCGGATCGCGGTGAGCGGCGCCGGAGGCTGCGCGCCTGTTGGCGCGACGACCAGGCACACGAGTCCGGCTGCGACAAGCGTTCGCATGAATGCCTCCGTTTCGCCGCCCGTGGTTAGTGGTTTTCGTT
Organism: Vicinamibacterales bacterium; assembly: GCA_036004865.1. GTDB lineage: Bacteria > Acidobacteriota > Vicinamibacteria > Vicinamibacterales > CAVVIG01 > QHWF01. The sequence goes on along the minus strand of DASYQZ010000170.1, from coordinate 543 downwards.
TGTCGGGCGGACGGTGATGCTGCTCGACGACCGGTTTCCGGCAGCGTCAACCGCGGTGACCGTGATGGTGTAGATGCGTCCCTCGGGGCCTGAGTTATCGACACGTAAGCGGACGTGATGGTTGTCGACGATGACGAAGTCGGGCGTGTCGTCGCCATCGTCATCGTCATCATCGGCAGCAGAGGGGCCGCCTCGTTTCTCCTCGCCGTCCCAATGGTTCCAGTCGTGGTCATCCAAACTGCTGCGCGACTCCGGGTTGGTGAACGTCACGCTCAGCGAGGTGGTCACCGGTCCACAAAGATCCGTGGCCGTGTAATCGACTGTGTAGTCGATCAGCTTGTTCTTCCCCGAAGACTGACGCGTCCCGCTGACCGACAGTCCGGTGATCGTGGGCGCCTGATTGTCCACGACCGTCACCAGCGTCGTACAGACCGCCTCGTTGCCTGCCGCATCCGTCGCCTTCCCGTTCACGATCGTCACGCCGAGCGGGAACGAGGAGCCCGATGCGATGTCGGACGATACCGCCGTGGGATTCGAACACAA